>DATKGB010000082.1:0-8958 GCA_035544315.1 Verrucomicrobiia bacterium | reverse complement strand
GCCGGTCGCACGACCTCGGCCACATGCGACGCCCTCGAGGCGTTGACCAAGAAGGCCTCGGCCAGCGGCGACACGGGCAGACCCGGCTCCTTGAGAAAAATCGTGCGAATGGCGTCGCCGACCGGCGTACCGCCCGGCTCGCGGGTCAAGAGGACGTCAAACCCCCGACTCCGCAAACGCTCGGCCAGTAGGGCTAGCAGGGTGCTTTTCCCGCTACCTTCAATCCCTTCGAGGGTGATAAACATTCCAGGACGCTTCGACGAATAGGAAGTCATGGCTTTCGAAAACTCAGTACACGGCGATGTCGTCGAGTGGTTTCTGGGTCGGACTGCGGACCGACGCCAATACAAACGCCGGACCGGCGCCTTTCACGTTTGGTGGCACCCCGACCCATCGGATCCCAAAAAGCGAGAACCCGGCGTCGGCGTCGATATTTCACCAAACGGCTTGGTCTACATCATTCCGCAAACCGTGACCGCACGCGAACATACCATCGATATTCGGCTCCGCGATCGCACGGTTCCGCTGCAAGTAAAGATCGTTCGCAGCGACGTTGTCGATCATCAAGGCTCACCTTCGAATCGCTACATGGTCGAATATCAAGGCATCGCTGCCGACGACTGGGACTTGATCGTGCGGCACGTCAACGACTCGCCCGAACCGCGGCATCGGCGCAAGATGCAAAACCAGGAGATGATCAAGCAGGTCGACGATGCCTATCGGCTGTTACCGCTGGCGGTGCAGCGAAAGATCGTCGCCGTCCTGGTCGAACAGAAGAAACTCGCGCCGCCCAAGCCAGGGAAAACGCCGCTGCTCAAGCTGTTTTACGGCGGACTGCACAAGATGCCGGGCAAACCGCCCGCCCATCGCTTCAACGTACATAGCCGGATCAAGGTCAACGACGAGACGATGGCCTACGATACGCGATTCCTAGTCGACGACGCCGGAGACGTCTCGCTGGTCTAACCGCCGGATTTGAAGATCATTACGCGGCGATTTGGTTCTAGGCCGGTCGAGCGCGATTGGACGCGGTACTTTTCGGCGAGCTGGTGCTGCATCCGGCGAACGTACGACGTCTGCGGCGTCAGTTCGGCTGCTTGGCTCGTGAGCATGACCTGATAGATCGCCTCTTCAGCTTCCCGGAGCGCGACCTCTTCGGTGTCGATCGAGCCCAGGTTGAAGAAGTCGCGCAGCGCGGATTGAATCTGCGTGATCGTGTTGGTCTTGATCGAATAGATCGGCACGTTGTCCGAAGCGATCTGCTTGAGCTTGGTCTGCTGGCGACGCTCCAATGTTTTGAGCGTCAGCACGATGTCGGCGTCGTCCCAGGTTCGCGAGATCGACGCGTTGATACGCAGGTTCTGAATCGCGCGCTCGATCTTGCTGCGCGAGACGCCGTACGGGAAAATCGACACGGGACGGTCGCGTTCGTCGGTATCGTGCGGATCGTGAAAGTCCGCAACGACGTGCGGCATCCTTTCGGCATCGGCTTCTTGAACGATCGCCACGTCGCCACTCGCGGTTCGCTGGCGAATCTCAGGCTGCGGCTGGTAGCCGCGCAGCAGCGCGTCGACCACTTCGGCAACATTTTTGTGGAGGGCAAGCCGATCGCGGTCGTGGATCTCGACGACCACGTCGAACGTCGGCGGCGCCTTGCGCTCGAGCACGGTCTTGCGGGTGCCGCGGCGGCGCGCTTCTTCATCCGAGAGCGTGACCGCGGCGATGCCCCCGACTAAGTCCGAGAGCGTCGGGTTCATCAGCAGGTTCTCGAGGGTCTGACCGTGGGCCGTGCCGATTAGGGTTACGCCGCGCTCGGCGATCGTGCGGGCGGCGTCGGCCTCGGCCGAAGTGCCGATCTCATCGATGACGATGACCTCGGGCATATGGTTCTCGACCGCCTCGATCATGGTGCCGTGCTGCAGATCGGGGTCGCGAACTTGCATCCGCCGCGACATCCCGATGCCCGGATGCGGCACGTCGCCATCGCCGGCAATTTCGTTAGAGGTATCGACGATCACCACGCGCTTGCGCGACTCGGACAAGATCCGCGCGCATTCGCGCAGCATCGTCGTCTTGCCCACGCCAGGGCGCCCCAGCAGACAGATCGATTGTCCGCTCTGCAGCACGTCCAAGATGATGTCGATCGTTCCGTAAACGGCACGCCCGATCCGACAGGTGAGGCCGATGATTTTTCCGGCGCGGTTGCGGATCGCGCTGATGCGATGGAGCGTCTGCTCGATGCCCGCGCGGTTGTCGGCGCCGAACGCCGAGATGCGCGAACTGACGTGCGCGATCTCCTCGTTGGTCACGCAGACGTCCGACAGATAGACGAAGTCGCTTTCGAAGCGCGCTTCAGGGGGGCGTCCCAAGTCCAGCACCACTTCGATGATGTCTTCGAGGTTGGGCAGTCGAACTAAAGCTTGCCGGATGGGGAGGGGGAAGATGTCGAGGAGTTGGGAGAGCTCCCAGCTCGGAGAGATGGACTCGATCTTAGCCGCCAATGCAGACCCTCGTTTCCGGTGAGTCGTTTAAGCGGAGTTATCCACAGGCTGTGGATGACCCTTTACGACGCGAACTTTCTTGAGCTGGTCGTCGTACGGGCCCTGGATACGAACGCCGGCCTTAATTTCGAGCTTGAGGTACTCGATGATGTCTTTGGTGAGCTCTTCGCCCGGAGAAATAACCGGGATGCCGGGCGGATAGGGCGAGATCGTCTCGGCGCAGATCCGGCCCTTGCTCGCCGAAAATTTCACAAGTTCGGTGTCGGCTAAGAATGCGTCACGCGGAAGCATGCGCATCGGCGGAATCGACGGCATGGAATACGACGTCTTAAGGCGATGCTCCAAAATTCCCGATGGCGCGAACTGGTCGAACCTGCGATCGTCGCGCGCCATATCTTCGAATGCCGCGATGAGGCGTTCGGCCGCATCGTCGGTCGTGCCGATCGTGAACAGCGCGACGACGTTGAACAAATCTGCCAGTTCGACCTGAATATTGTAGCGGCGGCGCAGCAACTCGGAGGCCTCGTAGCCGGTGTACCCCAAGCCCTTGACGGTTACGGCGATCTTCGTAGGATCCAAGTCGAAAACGCCGTTACGTCCCTGCAACTCTTCGCCCAGGCAGTACAGACCTTCGATCTGGTTGATGCGGCGGCGCGTATCTTCGGCCAAGGAGATCGTCCGCGACAGCAGCGCCGCGCCTTCAACGGCCATCTGCCGGCGCGCGACGTCGAGCGAGGCGACCATCGGCAGGTTGGGCGAGGTCGACAGAAACATCTTGAGCACCGATTTGAGGCGATCGACGCGAACCCGATCGCCGATCTGGTGCAGCATCGCGCATTGCGAAAAGGCCGAAAGCATCTTGTGCGTGGAGTTGATGCACATATCGGCGCCCGCTTCGGTCGCCGAGATCGGCAGCGCCGGGTGGAACTTAAAGTGCGGTCCCCAGGCTTCGTCGACCAGCAGCATCATGCCGGCTTCGTGCGTTATGGTCGCGATCGACACCAGATCTGCGGCCACGCCGTAGTAAGTCGGGCTAACGATATAGATCGCCTTGAGATCTGGATGCTGCTCGATCGTGCGGGCGACCGTCTCGGGCGTCACGCAGTGATCCATGTGCAACTCGTTGTCGACCTCGGGCGCCATGTAAATCGGGTGCGCGCCGCTCATGACCAAGCCACCCACCATCGACTTGTGCGAGTTGCGCGGCACGGCGATCTTCTCGCCCGGGTTGAGCGCGGCCATCATCATGCACTGATTGCCGCTGGTCGATCCGTTGATCAGGAAAAACGTGCGGTCGGCGCCATAGGCCTCGGCGGCGAGTTCTTGCGCTTCCTTGATCGCGTCGGTCGGCTGAAGCAAATCGTCGATGCCCGGCATCGGCGTGAGATCGATCGCGCAGATGTTGTCGCCGATGAATTCGCGGAACGAGCGGTCCATGCCGTTGCCTTGAACGTGGCCGGGCGTGTGGAACGGCAAAACGCCCGCTTCGACGTAGTCGAGGAGCGCTTGAAAGTACGGAGCTTTAGTTTGGTCCACTAGCAGACGAGGGCAAAGGCGGAGAAAAATCTCACGTCAGACGAGAACTTCAAAACCGAGACGGTCGAGCATAGCAAAGTCATCTTCGTCTTGACGACCGGTCGTCGTCAAGTAGTTTCCCAGCACCAGGCCGCTGGCACCCGAGCGCATACCCAGATCCTGAAGCCCTTGGAGCGTCACCTCGTGGCCGCCGGCAAAGCGAATGAGCGCCTCGGGCAGCGCCAGCCGGGCCATCGCCACGAAGCGCAGCGCCTCGATCGGTTCGACCAGCGAGCGGTCGCTAAACGGCGTTCCAGGGCGCGGCCAGGGCTAAACGCGCTAACTCGAGGTACCCCGTACGGGCCCAGCTTCCCGGCCCGGGCCGCATCACCCCGGTTCGTCCGGCGCGCAGCCCGTCTGGACGCATTTTACGACGGTCGGCTCGTCGCCGCGTTCGCGCAACGCGCGCGCGAGCGGTCGCGACCACCCGCGTCTTGCCGACGTCGGTATCGGTCCCGGTTACAAAATAGCGATGCATTCCACGATTTGACCGGCAAGCCGGTCGACGTGTTCGACCGCCAGATCGCTGCGCAGCGAGATGCGTAGGCGCGACGTGCCGGGCGGCACCGTCGGTGGACGAACCGCCGGCGCGTAGCTGCGCTGCTGCAGTAATCGCGCGGCCACATCCATCGCGCGGCGTTCGCCACCGAGAATCACCGGAACGATCGGCGCGTTCCAATCGCCCGCGACACACGCTCCGCCCGCGATCAGCCGGTCGCGCAGACGCGCGGCCAGTTCGTCGAGATGCGCGCGGCGATCGTCGGCTTTGCGCGCGATGACCAGGGCGATGCGGGCGGCCAGCGCCAGCGCCGGCGGCAGCGCGGTGTCGAAGATAAACGTTCGCGCGGTATTGACCAGCAACTCGATCGCGCGCTCCGGCCCGGCGATGAAACCACCCAAACCGCCCAGCGCCTTGGAAAGCGTGCCGAGCACGACGATCCGCGGGTCGTCGATGCCGCCGGCCAAACCGGCGCCTTGGACGCCGCGAACCCCGAGTGCGTGCGCTTCGTCGAGCAGGAGAACGTCGTCATCGCCCAGTCGGCCGAGCATTTCGTGCACGTCGATCATATCGCCGTCCATCGAAAACAGCGACTCGCTGACGATCAACGCGGGCGCGCAGCGCAAACCCGGCGGCGGCAGTTGCGCGTGAGGGTAAATTTCGCGCGCCAAGCCGGTCGCGCGAATGCCGTCGATCAGCGACGCGTGGTTGCGTTCGTCGGAGTAGATGGTATCGACGACGCTTCCCAACGCCGCGATCGCACCCAGCGCCGCCAAATATCCCGACGAGAAGAGGAGCACGCGCTCGCGTCCCAGCCACGCCGCAAGCTCTTCTTCAAGCAGGGAGTGTTCGCGATGACGGCCGCCCAGCAGGCGCGCGCCGCCCGAACCTACGCGCGACGCGTTACGGAACGCTTGGACGACCTGCGGATCGGTCGAAAGCCCCAGGTAATCGTTGGAAGAGAAATCGATCGCATCGCGCGGCCGTTGCGGTTGTACGTGACGCAAGCGATCCGCGGCCGCGATTTCGGACAAGCGCCGCTCGATGCGGAGCAGATACGTCGGGTCGCTCACGCCGCCAGCTCCGCTTCCAAGGCGTCGAAGAATGCGTCGATCTGCGCGTCGGTCGAACACGACGGGGGTCGCTGAAATGCAAACATGCTGCCCGTGCGTCCAAAGCCGGTCGCGATCTCGTCGACGATGAGCAGCGGTTGCATATCCCCGAGCGGCGCATATGCAGCGGCGGGAACGAGTCGCATACCGGCGGCGGCCTGGAGAGACGGTTCGACGATAACGGCAGCCACATCGTCGCGCTGCGCCGCGCCGCGACCATCGGCATACGTCAAAGCTTCGAACGTGACCGCGCCGAATCGCGTCTTGAAGACATCGATGTCCGAGACGCCGGCAAAGAACGCGCGATCCATCGACGCCACTTCACACAACCGATCGGCCAACGATTCCGCGACCGGATTGGAGGCGCCCAGCGTCGTCGCATGATCCAACCGGGCGGCTTGAGTAGCAATCGCTTCGACAATGCGGGGATGGCAATGTCCGTGGAGGATCGTCCAAATCGAACTGGTCGCATCGAACAGCTCCCGCCCGGCGCCGTCGGTCAGCATCGCCCCGCGCCCGCGGACAAACGAACGTAGCGCGGGGTTAAACCCGCGCATCTGGGTGAAGGGCAGCCAGAGCCTAGACTCGTTCCCGCTCATCTTCGCGCGGTGTTTGTTATCAAAACGCCCACCACCTCGAAGGAGACTTCGACGCCCGGCATAAGCCAGGTCGGCATGACTTGGACTTGGATTCCTTGGTTCTATGCCTTTGTCGCCGTGGTGACGTTCCCGGTCGGCGTCTACAGCGCCATGCGAGCATCACGCGACGAGAAGGTCTTCGCCATCGGCGCTTTGCTCATGCCGATCGGATTTGCGCTATGGGCGTACGGCTACGGCCCCGATTTCGCCCACACCAACTTTCCCGTCGTTGAGAGTGGCAGTGTCTGCTGCCTCGTCGGCGTCATCCTCACCGTCCTGCTCATGATCCGCCGCAGACGCGCCCCGCGCTAGACAGCCGCTATTAGCGCCGCGGTTTAGCTCTCGACGCGCTCTTCGATTGAGACGTTGTACAGGAACAAGAACTTGTGCCATTCGCCCGGTAGGGTGTTGCGCTTGACTTGAATCCACGGGATGTATTTGGGCTGGCGCGGCTTTCGCTTGAGCGTCATATTGGCGTCGACCGGCGTTCGGTTGTTCTTGCGGTTGTTGCAACGCATACAGGCGCAGCACAAATTTTCCCAGGTCGACGGGCCGCCCTTGCTTCTGGGCATGATGTGATCGACGGTCATCAAGCGCTCGCCGCGCAGGCCGCAATACTGGCACGTATAGTCGTCGCGAAGCAACACGTTCTTCTTGGTCAGCGCGACCTTCTGCATCGGCCGGCGAATGTAATACAGCATGCGGATAATCGACGGCAGGCGCATTTCGAACGTGCCCGAGCGGATCGTGCGGTCGCGATTGTGAAGGATCTCGGCCTTACCCGCGAAGATCAACTTCACGGCGCGTTGGAACGACGTGATATTCATCGCTTCGTAGGTCGAGTTGAGCACCAAGACTTCGCTCATCGGGCCCTCGCAAACGCAGAAAGCGAGACATCGTCCGTCTCGCGTTCGTGGGGGGGCCGGCCGGGCGCGTTGGGACGCCCGGGACTAGTGATGTCGACCCTGCGACCCGATCGATGCGGCCGCGCTTGCGAATTCATGGCATCGAATTCTTACGCGGCGGAGTGCTCCTTCCCTCGCACCATCGCCAGAAAGTAGGCGTGGACGCGATCGTCGCCGGTCAATTCGGGGTGAAACGAGGTCGCCAAGACGTTGCCCTCGCGGGCCATGACGACGTGGCCGTCGCGCTCCGCCAGCGTCTCGACCCTAGGCCCAACGCGCTCGATCCACGGCGCGCGGATGAAAATTGCGGGAAACGGCTTGGGGCCGAGCACCGGGATCGGGAGGTTGACTTCGGCCGAATCGTTCTGACGCCCGAACGCGTTGCGACGGACGCCGATGTCGATTAGATCCAAGGTCGGCTGGTCGCTGCCCGCGACATCGCGCGCGGCGACGATCGCGCCCATGCAGGTTCCCCACAAGGGCATCCCGGCGCGCACCCGGCGGACGATCGGATCGCCTAGGCCGAAGCGGGTCAGCAACTTCATCACCGTGGTCGACTCGCCGCCCGGAACGATCAGCCCGTCGATCGATTCCAACTCCGCGAGCGTCTTGACCGAGATCGCGTCGGCACCGGCGCGCGCGAGCGCATCGAGATGTTCGATGACGTCGCCTTGCAACGCCAAAACGCCGAGCGGCATGCGAGAGTTAATTGCCGCGCGAGGCCATCAACTCGGATTCGGGCAGCTTACGCAGGTCGATCCCGGGCATCGCTTCGGCTAAGCCCAGCGACTTGGAAGCCTCGACCAGAGCCTTCGGATCGCTAAAGTGCGTGGTAACGTCGACGATCGCTTTGGCGAACGCCGCCGGGTTCTTGGACTTAAAAATTCCGCTGCCCACGAAGATGCCTTGCGCGCCCAGCTGCATCATCAACGCCGCATCGGCCGGCGTCGAAACGCCGCCAGCGCAGAACAGCACGACGGGCAGTTGACCGGCGGCAGCGACTTCCTTGACCAACTCGAGCGGCGCGCCCAATTCGCGAGCACGCGCGACGAGTTCTTCTTTGGGTGCAACCGAAAGTTCGCGAATGGAATCGGTGATCGCACGAATGTGGCGCACGGCCTCGACGATATTACCGCTGCCGGCTTCGCCCTTGCTGCGGATCATCGCGGCGCCTTCGGCGATGCGGCGCAAGGCTTCGCCCAGATCGCGGGCGCCGCAGACAAACGGTGTAGTGAACGGATGCTTGTCGCACTGGTACTTGTCGTCGGCGGGCGTCAGCACTTCGGACTCGTCGATGAAGTCGACGCCGAGCTGCTGCAGGGCTTGAGCTTCGACGAAGTGGCCGATGCGGCACTTGGCCATCACTGGGATCGTCACGGCGTCCATGATCGACTGAACGAGTTCCAGGCTAGACATGCGCGCGACGCCGCCGTCGGCTCGGATGTCGGCCGGAATGCGCTCGAGCGCCATGACCGCAACGGCGCCGGCTTCTTGGGCGACGACGGCCTGCTCTGGGGTCACGACGTCCATGATGACGCCGCCCTTGAGCATCTGCGCGAGGCCGCGCTTGACGGTGAGGGTACCTTTTTCTGCCACAACGAGTCTCCCTACATTGGACTTGATGTCTCTATCGTACCAGGGATATCCAATAAGGACATTAGGGATGCGTGCTGCGTCGGCGGCGCCGGGCTCGGACCAGGAACGGCCGTCTGCACGGGCTGCGGCGCC
>DATKGB010000081.1:0-9421 GCA_035544315.1 Verrucomicrobiia bacterium | reverse complement strand
CTCGTGTTTCTTGAAGGCGTTTGCGCCGTCGACGAACGCGCCATCCGAGAGCGCGGCAAATCGCGCGACTCCCAAGTCAATGCCCACCTCGGAATTCGAGGCGTGCACCGGTACAGCAACCTCACGCGCGGTTTGAATGGTGATATATCAATGGCAGTCATTATAGGACACCGTGACATTCTTGGGTGCGCCTTCGATCTCGCGGCTCTTGCGAAATCCGATCCACCCGATTTTCGGCAAATAGACTCCGCTGCCGTCGATCTGGAAGCCCTGCGGAAAACGGATGCCCTGTGGCCGTCCCCGTTTCTTGAACCGTGGGAAGCGTGCTGACAGTTTAGGATCGCATGCGCGTTGATAGGCGATTGCAAGGTCTTTGAGTGTCTGCTGCAACGGTTGGGAATGGACCTCGCGCAAGAACGGGTTCTCGTTCTTGAGATAGACGAGATACTCGCACATGGCGCTATAGCCGAGCCGCTTTTCACGCCGCTCATGCCGAAGGTCGTTCATCGCGAGCAGTTCGTTCCAGACGAAGCGCGAGCAGCCGACAAATCGACGCAAGCATTCTGTCTCAAGAAGCGTTGGTTTCATGCGAAATCGGTATCCCTGGCGACGGACCATTATGGTCAGTCTATCTCACCGCTATGCCACATGGTAGGCATTATAGGCGCTTAACGCGCCTAGCGCCTTCTATCCCCGGCCTGAAGGGCGAGACTTTACGGCGCCCTTGGTAACATAGGAAGGCACGGCGACGTGCAAGAACCGCGCGCAACGGTGCCTGACGACCTTTCCACGACGCCAACGCTTTGGCGCCCCCTGAGTTTCGGCGAAATCTTCGACCGGGCGATAACGCTCTATGCCGGAAACTTCGTGCAATTCGTGATTCTGGCACTGGTAGTCGCGGTGCCGATCGCCTTTCTCGAGCAATTTACTGGGATACGCACCGGTCACGGTTGGCGGATGCTCGGGCTCTTGTCTCCTTCCGCGCTCTCCGATAACGCGGCGGCCTTAAAGATGATTGGGGCGGAAGTGCTCGCCGGTGCGATCTTCTGGCTGTTCGGTCTTGCGTTCGTGGGTGGCGTAATTGCCATCGGAGTTGCTGCCCTCTACGAGCGTCGCCCGGTTCGATTGAACGGCTGCATTCGAGCGATGTACGGCGCATGGCCGGGCTCACTCTGGCTTCTCGTCCCCGCGGTGTGCGCCATCATTGACTCACAGTCGGATTCGTTCTTTGCGACTTTTGCCGCCTATTTCCCCGAAACCCCGGGGGGCAAAGAGTTTCTCGCCGTCCCGATTGTCGCGCTGATCGGCTTGGCGATCGCACTAGTGGGTGCCGCGCTTTCGGTTCCGTGCTATTTCGCGTTCTGCGCGGTTGCGATCGAAGGCGTAGAACCAGAATCGGCATGGGAGCGAGCGTTCGATATGGTGTTTGCAGGCGGCGACTTCTGGCGCGCAATCGGCGTCGCTGTCGGCGCTGCGGGATTTGTATTCGTCGCGATATTCGTCCCCACGTTCTTTGTTGGATCCGCGTGGTTGCACGGGGCCGTGCAGACGATCGCACAAATCGTCCTCACGCCGTTCGCGTTCGTCGTGCTGACCGTGCTGTATTTCGACATCCGCATTCGTCGCGAGGGGCTCGACCTGCAGACCGCCGCCGCTGCGCTAGTGCCTCAGGAGGCTTTTGGTGGATAACATTCCTGTGCCCGCGCCCACGATGTGGCGCCCTCTGGGCTTCGGTGAAATCTTCGATCGGGCGATCACACTGTATTTCAAGAACTTCCTGCGATTTATCAGTATCGCGCTAGTGCTGGCCGTTCCGCTGGGCATCTTTCAATATTTCGTCGACACGTTTCAAGCGGGACCCAACTCATTCTGGGCGCAGATGCAGCATTTGGGAACCACGCCGGCGACACCGGCGCCGACGCTGCCGCCGATCTTTCACTCGCCGGGTGCGCTGGCTGCGCTGATCTTCGCTTTTCTGATCGCGGTGTTCGTCATCGCGCTCGCGCAGATGTTCGTTTACAATGCGGCGGCGGTGGGCGTGGCGCGTCTCTACGCCGGTAAGGCAGTCGAGTTTCGAGCGTGCTATCTCACCGTGCTGCGGCGCTGGCTTCCCGTGCTTGGAACGCTTGTAATGATCGTGCTGATCTTTTGGGCCTGGATTATCGCTACGGTAATATGTGGGGCGATCTTTTTCGTTCCGGCGGTGCAGTTGGCTTCATCGGCGCCCGGAGCAACGGCGCTGCTGGGTTTCTTGGGATTCCTAGTCATCGTTTCTGCTGTGGGTGTTGCAATTGTTTTAAGCGCGGCTACGAACTTCGCGCTGTATGCAGTCGTGATCGAAGATGTCGGTGTGATGCAAGGGTTCAGCTCCGGATTTGCTCGGGCGTTTTCGCGCCGTGATTTTTGGCGCGCAATGGGCCTGGTGATTTGTTCGGGGCTGATCGCCGGAATCGGCGTTACCATGATCTCGGGGGTGGCTCAAGTCGCGTTGTATTACAACCAAGCGTGGCTCGCGGCAATGCTGACGGGAATTGCACAACTGTTGGTGATTCCGTTCTCGGTGATCTTGCTGGCGGTATTCTATTACGATATCCGCATTCGTCGCGAAGGGTTGGATCTACAGACGAGCGTGGAACGCCTGGTCGCCGATGACGCCTCGCCGACGTGAACGTCGTCAAAGCTGCGCGGAGCGCGCTGCTCGCGGCGCTTTTCGTTGCGCCGTCGCTCGTCTTCGCGTCACAAATGCCGCCGCGCGCGACGATGTTTGCGCGGTGGGAGAGCGCTAATCGCACTACGGTAGCCAAGATCCATTCGCCCAAATCGCGCCTTGCATCGGAACGCGCGTTGAGCGCAACGCTGCTTCGCATACGAACGAGCGGCCCGACGATCTCGCCCGCTGCCGCACCGCGAGCGCTAGCGGCTGCCGAACTGGCATTTCCCGGGCGCTACGATCTGCGCGATGCCAACGCGGCGCCACCGGCGAAAACGCTGTGGGAACGCTTTTGGGAATGGGCGGGCAGTCAATGGAACCGCTTGATGGACGCGCTCTTCGGTCACGGAAAATCGGGCAGCGCGGGCTCGGCGGCGCTGGGCGAACTCCTGATAGCGGCGGTCGGCATCCTGCTGGTCGTCACGATCTTCCGATTTTTGGTGGTGCTGCAGATCGATCGCGCGCGGCGCGGCAACGCGTTCACTCCGCTTGAGCACCAAAAAAACGCGCACGCATTGTATTTGCAAGCCTGCGCTCTAGCGCAAAACGGCGCCTACGAAGCCGCCGTGCAGCGACTCTTCTTGGCCGCAGTGACCGCGCTGGATCTGCGCGGCGTCCTGCATGACGACGCCAGCGCGACGGTCGGGGACATGCGCCGCGTGTTGCGCGGGCGAAACGCCGCGCTGCTGTCACCGTTTGACGGCGTGGCCGCGGCGTTTGTCGACGCGATCTATGCCGAAACGCCGATCGCCGCGACACAATGGATGCAGGCCAAAGATGCGTATGGCCGTTTAACTGCCTCCGAGGCGACGTCGTGAAGCGCGCGCCATTGGAAATCGCCGGGATCGCGCTGGGTGTCGTGCTGATCGTGTTTATCGCGCTCGCGCGACAAGCCGAACTGGCAAAGATCAAACCATCCTATTTTTCGAGTTACGATACCGGGCGCAACGGCTATCGCGCGCTCTACGAGGTGCTGTATCGCGAAGGCGTGCCGGTGCGGCGCTTCGAGCGCGACTTGGGACTACTGGATCGCGATACCGGAACGTTGGTGATCTCGACGAGCGGCCTTGAAGCATCGTTCAGCCCGCTGACCCATCAAGCGTACTCGTCGATCGACCAGAACGATATCGTCCGTTTGCGCAACTTCGTTCGCGGGGGCGGCCGCCTGGTGACGCTCGACACCGACTACGGCGGCCTCGATGATGCTAAGCTTGGATTCCCCGCAAGTCACGAAGTGACCACAACGGACCGCTCGTATCCGGTTGCGCCCGTTTCGACGAACGCCGGCGTGGCTCGGGTCGATGCGACGATCGAAAACGTGTTTCCGTTTGCCGTGCCCAAAGCAACGCCGTTGCTGGCCACCGATGCGGGCTTGATCGCGATCTCTTATCCGATTGGAAAAGGCGAGGTGATCGCGGTCACCGCGCCCGATATCTTGAGCAACGCGCATCTCGCGCAAGCCGACGACGCACGCTTCGCGTATAACCTGTTCGCCGGTCACGGCGTGGTCGCGTTCGACGAGCGGCTCCATGGCTACGCCCAAGACAAGAGTTTTTGGTCCGCGTTGCCGGCGCCCGTCCATCTGGCGTTTTGGATCGTAGTGGGAATCGTGCTGCTCGCGCTGATCGGTGCGAACGTGCGCTTCGCGCCGCCCGTGTCGATCGATCCGCCCGGCGATCGCGACTCGTCGGCCTATTTGGGATCGATGGGATCGCTGTTACGGCGAGCTCGTGCCGCGCGCGGCGCGGTCCGGGCTTTCGCCGACGACGCCTTCCGGCGCGCACGCCGACGTTACGGCTTACCCTCGTCGGCCGATGTCGCCGACATCGTCGCCCGCGTCGACCGCGAAGAGACGCGGCGCGCGATTGCGAATCTGGATCGTCTGCGTGCGATCGACCGCCCCGACGAGGCCGCGCTGCTGCGAGCCGCCGTCCTCTCCGCCCGTCTTCGAAAGGACTTGGGATGACCGTCTCTGTTAACGACCTCGCTTCACGTATCGCAACGGCGATGTCCAAAGCCATCGTGGGCGGCGAGCGTATGACCTTCGCGCTGACCGTCGCGTTGCTCGCGCGCGGTCACGTCCTGATCGAAGGCGTGCCTGGAACCGGCAAAACGCTGGCGGTACGCGCGCTGGCGCTGCTGCTGGGCATCGAGTTCCGGCGGATCCAATTCACGCCCGACCTGATGCCGTCCGATATCGTCGGCACGACGATCTTCAACCCGCAGACGGCCCAGTTCTCGGTCCGCACGGGACCGATCGTGGCCAACATCGTGCTGGCCGACGAAATCAATCGCACGCCACCCAAAACGCAATCGGCGCTGCTCGAAGCGATGGAGGAAGGCCGCATCACCATCGACGGCTCGCCGATCGAACTGCCGTCGCCGTTCATGGTGTGCGCTACCCAGAACCCGATCGAGTACGAAGGCACCTACCCGCTACCCGAGGCGCAACTCGATCGTTTCATGATCAAGGTCGAATCGGAGTATCCCAAAGAAGACCAAGAACTCGAACTGCTCGCACGCGTCGCGCATGGTTTTGACGCGCGCGCGCTGGAGACGTCGGGGGTAACCGCCGTGACCGATGCCACCGAAGTCATTGCCGCGCAACGAGCGATTCGCGAGATCCATCTCTCCGACGGCGTTCGGCAGTACGTCTACCGGATCGTCGATGCGACGCGCAAGCAACCGCGGCTGACCTTGGGCGCCTCGCCGCGCGCGGGCATCAATCTGCTGTTGGCGAGCCAAGCCGCCGCGGCGATCGCGGGCCGCGCCTTCGCAACCCCCGACGACGTCAAGGATGCCGCGCCGTTCGTCTTGCCGCATCGCGTGATCGTCGCGCCGGAAACCGAAATCGAAGGCATCCGCGCCAACGACATCATCCGCGATATCCTAGCCAGCGTTCCGGTCCCGCGTGAGTAAACGCTCGCGGCTGTGGTTGCCGTTGTGGGTCACGCCGCGCTTGCTGTATTCCGGCGGCGCGGTCGCGGTGCTGTTTGCGTGCGTCCCTGGCGTCCCGCTTTTCGCGGTCGTCGCGACGGTTGCTGCCGCCGCGTTGGTCGTCGCGACCCTGGTTGACCTAGCGATCCTACCGTCCGCGCGCGCGGTGTCCTTCGAACGTGTCATTGCCGACCACTTCGCCCTGCGCGTTCTTGGAACGCTCGGCTACACGTGCGAGAATCGTTCGCGTTACGCGCTACGCGTGGGGATCGTCGAGGCGCCGATTCGGACCCTGCAGTACGATATCGATGAAGCGATCGGCGACGTTCCGGCGCGTAGCCGGGCGATGATTCAACGCCCGGTCACGCCGATCGCGCGCGGCGCCGACGAACTCGGAACGCTCTACTGCTGGCTGGAAAGCCCGCTAGGCCTTGTTCGTCGTCGCTTGCGCGTCGAAGCGCCGATGCCGATCCGCGTCTACCCCGACCTGTCGGCCGTCGAACGGTATGGCTCGCTGCACGTGCGCAATCGCCTGATCGAAGCCGGTTTGCGCAAGATGCGCCTGCGCGGTCAAGGTACCGAATTTGAATCGTTGCGCGAGTGGAGCGCCGGCGATCCTTTTCGGGCGATCGATTGGAAGGCGACCGCTCGGCGCGGCAAAGTGATGGTAGCCCAACACGAGGTCGAGCGCAGCCAAAACGTGATGATGGTGATCGATTGCGGACGTCTGATGACCCCGCGCGTAGAAGATCAACGGAAATTAGACTTCGCCGTGACCGCAGCGCTGTCGGTCGCGACGATCGCGGGCCTTGCTAACGATAAGGTCGGCGTCGTCGCCTTTGCCAAGCGGATCCTCGTCGCGAGCGCTCCCCGATCGACGCGCTCGTCGCTGGCGTCGCTGTCGTCATCGATGTACGATCTCGAGCCGCGCTTCGAGGAGTCCGACTACGCGCGCGCGTTCATGTACCTGCGCGAACATCTGCACAAGCGCTCGCTGATCGTTTTTTTTACCGACGTCATCGACCCCATCGCGCAGAGCACCGTGTTGGCCGAGATCGGTTCGCTGGCCAAACGCCATCTGGTCGTGTGCGTCTTCATGAACGACGAAGCGATCGATAAAGCGCTTATGGATGAGCCATCCGATGCGCCGTCGGCGTATCGCGCGTCGGTTGCGTTGGGTCTGCAGCACGAGCGTCGCACGGCGGCCGCCACGCTCGTGCAGCGCGGCGCGATCGTGATCGACGTCCCGGCGCGCAAGTTGACCACCGCGCTGATCGACGAATACCTGCGCGTCAAACAGCGCGGATTGCTTTAAGAACTAATGCGCGCCCGCGAGCCGGAGGCGAAGGGCTTGGAGCAGGAGCCCGTTAGCGCGGGTAAACGGCGGCATCGGCGGCCAGCCGCGCAAAATCGCCGCCTCGTTCCAAAAGTGCTCGATGCGCGGATCGTTGGTCCGTTCGGCGTAGGCCAGGAACCATTGCGGAAACTGCGGATCGTCTTGAAGGTCCAGCGCTTTGGCGAAGAGGGTCATCTGACGATCGAGCAGCGTCTGTACGCGTTCGTCGTCGGGCGATGCGTCCAGTAATGCGATCGTTTCGCGCTGAATCGCCATGATCTCGCGACCGAATGTTTCGCGCGCGGCATCGTCAACCGGTGCGTTGGAAAACGGCCCGTGCTGCAGCCGCAGCGTCTCGAGCAGACCTTCGTCGTCGAGCAAGGCGCTCAAGGCAATCCAGGCTTCGAGCTGTTCGGGCGAGAGTTCGTCGGGCAAGCCGTCGAGGATCATCGAGCGAATCTTCGCGCGTCCGGCTTCACCCGGATCGACGGTGGTCGCGCGATCGACCCAACGTTCGAGCCGCTGCGAACGCTCGGCGGCGCCCAGCGACGCGGCGGCGTAGGCGGCATCGAGATGACGGATGACGTCGCCGCGCGACCGCAGGTCTTTGGCCGCGCGTAAGATCGTCCGCTGTCGCCCCAATGCGCGGAGCTGGGTTTCGACCACGTCGAGTTGGAGTTCGGCCATATCGCTGGGCTCGCGCGAGCCGTCGAGCATCGCCTTGATCGCATCGAGCGAGAAACCCAGCGCGCGCAGGCTCCGAACGATGCCAAGTTTGCGCGCGTCGTCGGAGGTGTAGAGCCGGTAGCCGGCGTCCGAGGTGCTGCTGGGCGCAAGGACGCCTTCGTCGGCATAGTGGCGAATCGTTTTGACCGGAACGCCCGATCGTTTAGAAAGCTCGCCGATGGAAAAGAGTGTATCGTCGTTCATGATGACGCGAGCGTAAAGCTTCCCGTTACGGGAGAGTCAAGCCCGTACCGCGTTTCTTTTTGTCGCGGCCGGCTAAGGCGAGATAACCGATCAACGCGATCGCCGTGATCGCGCCGAACGCGACGCGCGTCTCCGCCGGCAGCCGGCGCGGGGAGAAGTAGCCTTCGATCGTTCCCGCCACGACCAGCATGCAGGCGACGCCGGCAACCAAGACGCCGGCCCGCTGGGCATTGAGCCGGAACGCATCTCGCCGTCGCAGTCGGCCCGGATAGATGATGCCGGCGGCTGCCAGCAAGCCCGCGCCGCCTGCAATTTGTATCGCGGTCAGCTCGATCACGCCGTGCGGTGCGACCGTTGCCCAAAAATCGAAACCGAAGCCGGCGTTGGTAAAGAGCGCCCCCAGGGCGCCCACCATCAGGCCGTTAAACGCGATGATATAGATCGTGAACAGCCCCAGCGTTATGCATCCCGCAAAAGCCATCAGCGTCACCTTGATGTTATTGGTGATGATCATCGACGACATCTCGGGCGACTGCGAAAACGAATGGGCGAAGTTGGAATCGTGCAGACTCTTCTTGATTTCTGGTGGAATGACGGAGGAAGGCAGCAGCGCGAAGGCGTCGCCGGGGTGATTGCGGACGATGACGTAGGCGACGATCGCGCAGGCGACCGTAAGCGCGGCGCAGATCGCAAAGTACGCAAACGAGCGGCGGAACTCGCGCGGAAACGTGTGGGTGAAGAAGCGGCCGATGCGCGACCATCCGGCTTCGGCGTTGCCGCCGTACACGTAGCCGTGCGCGCGTGCGGTGAGGCGGTTGAGATAGGCTAGCGCGTTGGCGTCGTAGCCGCGCCCCTGCGCGTACCCGAGGTCGCTGGTCGTCTGGCGATAGAGCTTGCCCAGTTCGACGACCTCTTCGGGCGCCAAACTACGAAGACCGCGCCGGCCGGCACGGTCCAACAGCGTTTCGAGGCGTTCCCACGAGGGCGAACGCCGTTGCAAAAACGTCGCTTGGGTCATGCGCGCATCTTCGGCGCCGGCACAGAGGCTCTTGCCTGCGATGTCGAAGCAGAGGCGATCATGGACCGGGACATCGACGTACGAACGCCCGAGAGCGTCGCATTTCGCTACGAACTGGCCGGCTTAGGCAGCCGCTTTCTAGCGATGTTCCTCGATTTGGTGATCCAAATCGTGGTGCTGCTGCTGTTGATCTGGGGTCTTTTCGCGGCGGCCTCTCACGCCCCAACCGCTCGAGCGTTGCCCGGAAACGACACATGGGCCGAATCGATCGCGATCGCGATTATCGTTGCGGTGGTCTTCATGATTTTCTACGGCTATTTCATCCTCTTCGAGGTTTTTTGGAACGGCCAGACACCCGGAAAAAAATTGTTGGGCATTCGGGTCGTGCGCGACGGCGGATATCCGATCGATTGGGGCGCCTCGTTTCTGCGCAACGTAATTCGGATCGGCGAACAGGCGCTGATGTTTTATGCGCTCTCGGCGGTCGTGT
>DATKGB010000080.1:0-5947 GCA_035544315.1 Verrucomicrobiia bacterium | reverse complement strand
GCGAATACGAAGGTGCGTTGCGAAGCGCGATCTTGGCGCTTAAGTCCGGGCGTCGCGACGTTGCTGCAGCCTTGGCTGTGCGGATAGCGCGCCTCGTCGAGGCGGGCGTGTTGATCGTTCCGGTTCCGACTACGCTTGTACGCAGGCGAATGCGCGGCTTCGATGGCGGCGTGCTGCTGGCGCGGATCGTCGCACGAACGGCCGGTGCCCAGGTGCTCGAAGCGCTCGTTCACGCGAGCAACGATATGCAGCGCGGTCGCGGGCGGCGCGAACGGCTGGCCGCGCGCGGGCGCTTTGCCTGCGATAGCGATGCGTTGGCCGGAGCCCGCGTGATCCTGCTGGACGACGTAGTGACTACCGGCGCGACGCTGGAGGATTGTGCGGCCTGTCTGCGCGACCGTGGGGCGATCGTGGAACGTGCGGTGGTAGCCGCCGCGGCTCGCCCGAACGGGCGGGAGCCGCCCGAGCGCGAACCACTACGGAAGTGAATCGTTTAGATCGACTCTTTTTGGAACGAGCCTGCGAACTGGCCGAACGCGGGCGCGGCAACACCTCGCCCAATCCGTGCGTGGGTGCCGTTCTGGTGCGCGACGGTCGGGTCGTCGGTGAAGGCTATCACCATCGAGCCGGCTTGCCGCATGCCGAAGTCGAGGCTTTGCGGGCAGCCGCCGACGCGCGCGGTGCCACTGCCTACGTTTCACTCGAACCGTGCAATCATCATGGCAAGACGCCGCCTTGTTCGCAAGCGTTGGTCGATGCCGGTGTGAGTCGGGTCGTCATCGGCGCGCGCGATCCCAATCCCAAAGCCGGCGGCGGCATGGCGACTCTGCTCGCCAACGATGTGCGTGTCGACGTTTTCGAGTATGCGCGCGCTCGCGCGCTGACCGAAGCCTTTCGAACTGCGGTCGTGCGCGATCGGCCGTACCTGGCGTTGAAATTGGCGGCCTCGTCGGACGGTTTCGTTGCCGCGCAACCCGGGGTTCGAACGCAGCTTACCGGCCCGCAGTGGGGCGCGTTCGTGCGCGAATTGCGCATCGCGCACGACGCCGTTATGGTCGGTGCGGGAACGGTGCGCGTCGACGATCCGCTCCTAACCGTGCGCCCGCCGCATCATCGTTTGCAGCCCTACCGCCGCGTGGTAGTCTGCGAAACCGGTACGCTCGCACACGATCGCCGCATCTTTGCCGCGGTCGAAGAATATAAGCGGACGATCGTTCTGGCGCCGGGTGCGGCGCGAGAACGCTTGGCCGCACTCGATGGCGTAGCCGATGTCGTTTTTGTCGGAGCAGACGATGCCGTCAACTTGAATCTCGCGCAGGCGTTGCGTGCGTTACGCAAGCGTGGATTCCAATCGATCCTTTGCGAAGGGGGGCCGAAGTTGGCTGCCGGCTTGCTTGGGGCGGGGCTAGTGGACCGTTTGTATTGGGCGGTCGCACCGGTCCTGTTGCAGGCGCCCGACGCCGTGCCGGCGCTTGCGGGTTTGGACCTCGCAACGCTGCAACCGGGGCTGAAGGTCGACCGCCGCGAACAGATGGGCAACGATCTGATGATGAGCGGTACATTCGATGTTTAGCGGCCTGATCGGCTACGACGCAACCGTGATTTCGTGCGACGCCCTGCCGCAAGGCGGAGCGCGGTTGCGCGTGCGCGCGCAAGGGATGGGCGACGAACGCCCGCAGGTCAAGGATTCCATCGCGATCGACGGCGTCTGTTTGACCGTTACGGCCATCGACGGCGACGCGATTGCCTTCGACGTGATCCCCGAAACGCTCGATCGCAGCACGCTGGGAACCCTGCGCGCGGGCGCGGTTGCCAATCTGGAGTATTCGTTGCGCGTCGGCGACCGGATGGGCGGGCATTTCGTGTACGGTCACGTCGATGCCGCCGGACAAGTATTGGCAAAAACGCCCGAAGGGCAAGGCATTCGCTTGCGAATCGAGCGACCAAAAAATCTGGCAGCGATGTTGGTGGAGAAGGCGTTCGTCGCAGTCGACGGGGTCAGCGTAACGATTGCAGCGGCGGGCGACGGCTGGTTCGACCTGGCGTTGATTCCCGAGACGCTGTCGCGCACGACGCTCGGGCGTCGTGAGGTCGGCGATCGCGTCAATCTCGAAGTCGATCCGTTGGCGCGTTATGTCGCCGCCGCGCTGGCCTCCAAAAGCGCCCCATGAAATTTCGTGACACGCGCCCCAAAGGCGCGCGCGTTTTCCAAACCCGACTGCGCGTGCAGTGGGCCGACATCGACGTGGCCGGCATCATGTACTTTGCCGCGTACTGGCGCTTTGCCGAGCGCGCCGAAATGGATCTGTTCGGCGAACTCGGATTTCCTTACGGTCCGATCTTCGTCGAGCACGACATGTGGCTGCCGCGGGTGTCCCTGGAGGCGCAGTACCACGCGCCGGCGCTGATGGACGACTGGCTTACGATGAAGACGCACCTCGAAAAGGTCGGTGCATCGTCGCTGCGCTGGAAGACGGTGATGGTCAACGAACGTACGGGTGAGCCCGGTGCGGAGTTTACGGTGACGGTGGCGTGCATGGATCGTGCGAGCAAGAAGAGTCGTCCGCTGCCGCAGGCGATTCGCGACGCGCTGCTGCCGTGCTTGGGAACCCCATCGTGAGCGCGATGTCGCGCGTGGCGATGCTGATTGCGCCGCATCGGATCGAAATTCGCGAGGAGTCGATTCCCACGCCGTCGCCCGGCGCGATCGTCGTACGCGTGCGTGCCGCACTAACCGACGGTACGGACTTAAAGGCCTACCGTCGCGGACACCCGCAGATGCCAATGCCGACCCGCTTCGGCCACGAGTTCTCGGGTGACGTTGCCACCGTCGGTCCACTCGATCCCGCCGCGCAGCCACACGGGTTTGCGGTGGGCGACGCGGTCATGTGCGTGCATTCGGCGCCGTGCGGGGCATGTTACTGGTGTCTGCACGGCGAGGAAGAGCTGTGCGAAACGATCATGGCGACCAAGATCTTGGGCGCCTATGCCGACTATATCGAGGTTCCGGCGCGGATCCTGGCACGCAATTGTTACGCCAAACCCAAAGACCTGTCGTATGCCGAAGCGGCGTTTCTGGAACCGCTGGCGTGCGTCGTCCATTCCGTCGAGTTTCTCGGACACAAGCCCGGGTCGACGGTTGTCGTATTGGGCGACGGCGGTTTCGGATTGCTGCACGCACAGGTGTTGCGGCGGCACGGCGTCCACGCGCTGCTCGTTGGGCGGCGTCCCGAGCGGCTCGAGCTGGCGCGCTCGCTCGACCTCGATACGATCGACGCGCGTACCGAGTTGACGCTCGCGGCAATCCTGGCGCGGACCGGCGGCCGCGGCGCAGACGCCGCGATCGAATGTACCGGCAGCCAAGAAGTTTGGCAGCAGGCGCCCTCGTACGTGCGTCGCGGCGGCGTCGTCTCGTTCTTCGGCGGTCTGCCGTCGTCGACCAACGTGGAATTCTCATCGTCGCGCCTGCACTACGACGAAGTTCGGCTGATCGGACCGTTTCATTTCGGCACCAAGTCCGTTGGCCGGGCGTTCGAAATGCTGCGCGATCGCGAGATCGCGGTCGCCCCGCTGATCACGCGAACGTTTGAGTTAGCGCGGATCTCCGATGCGTTCGCTGCGCTGGATAACGGCGAAGGCATCAAATTCGCGATGGACCCGTCGGCGGCATGACGATGCGGGTGGCGATGTTGTACGACGTCGACGATATTCGGATCGAATCGCGGGCGGTGCCGCAGCTGCGAGACGGCGAGCTGTTGGTCCAGACCCGCGCGAGCGGGATTTGCAGCGGCGATATCATGGGCTGGTACGTGCGGCGCAAGGCACCGTTGGTGCTGGGGCACGAACCGGCGGGAACGATCGTCGCCGTCGGCGGCGGCGCCCCGCCGACCGACGATGACGGGCGAGCGTTCGTGGTCGGCGAAAGGGTGGCCGTCCACCACCACGCGCCGTGTTTTGCATGCGTGGCCTGCCGCCGCGGCGACCACGTGCAGTGTGCGACCTGGCGCGCCAGCGCGATCGAACCGGGCGGCCTGGCCGAATACTTCCGCGTGCCGCGCGAGAACGTACGCGACACGCTGCGCCTTCCCGACGCCGTGTCGTTTGCGGACGGCTCGCTGGTCGAACCGCTGGGTTGCGTGATGAAATCGATTCGTCGCAGCGGCCTTCGTTCGGGCGATAACGTGCTGGTCATCGGCTTGGGCGTGATGGGTTTGATGCACGTCGCGGTCGCCCGCGATCGCGGCGCGCGCGCGTTCGGGACTGACTTTCGTGCCGAGCGCCGAGCCTACGCCGAAACCTTAGGCGCGGCCATGATCGGACCCGACGATATCGCTGCGCTCAAACGGGCGACCGACGGTCGCGGGGCGGAGGTGGTGATCTGCGGGCCGGGAACGCCCGAGGCGTTGCGCAACGCCATTGCCGCTGCGGCTCCGGGCGGAACGATCGTCATGTTTACGCCGTTGGAGCCCGGCGTCGCGCTGTCGTTGGATCCAAACGACCTGTACTTCCGCGACCTGCGGTTGATCGCGTCGTATTCGTGCGGCCCCGAAGACACGCGCGAGGCGCTTGCGGCGATCGCGCGCGGCGTGGTCACGGTCGAGAAACTTCACGCGACCACGTTTCCGCTCGAACAAGCCGCGCAAGCCTATCGTGCGCTGGCCGAAGCGCAGATCGTCAAGCCGATCGTCATCTTCGAACCATCGTTGTTCGACTGAGCGTCGCTACTCTAGCGTTGCCCGGCGCCAAATCGGCAACCAGCTTTCGGGCCAAGTGGCCACGATTTGTTCATAATTTGTACGGGCATTTCCCGTATGCTAGTGATATGGCAACGGGATCAGGCTTACTTGCGTTTTGCTTGCGCTTGCGGTTTGCCTGCGTTATAATCGGGGAGTGAAGACCGTGGCCACCGCCCTGCCCCAGAAGCGTCGCGTGCGACTCTCAGTGGCGCCATTGCCCAACCTGTACGCCCGCGTGTACGCCAAGCGCGGCGCGCGCGAGCTCGCGCGGCTTGCCGCGATCTTCGCGTTGAGCAAAACCGAGACGGGCCGTTTGTTCTGCGTTAGCCGCCAGGCCGTGGACGAGTGGTACACCAAAGGCGTGCCGGTGGGTCGGATTGCCGATGTCGGACGCACTGCCGATCTCGCAAAAGCATTCCACGAGCAGTTTCAAGCCGAACGTATCCCCCAAATCGTGCGCGCGCCGTTACCGGGCCTCGATGATCAGAGCGTCCTGGCGGTAATCCGCGCGCGCGGCACCGTGCCGGTCATGGAGATGCTCGACCGCGCCTTTTCGTTCATCCCGAGATCGTGAAGCCTGCGCGCATCACACGCGGCGGTACCTACTATCGCGTCTGTCGGGCAGATTGGAAGAATCCGGCTCTGTCCGCCTATTCGAAACGCGCAGGTGCTCGCTGGAATCCTCCAGGCGAGTCCGGGGCGCTCTACCTCAACGCGAGCATTGCTGTAGCTGCCGCAAACGCCAAGCGTTCGGTTCAGCAAGAGTTCGGCGGATTCGCGACCTTCGCCGATCTGCGTCGGGACCGACTTCCCGACCTCCAATCATTCACAGTACAAAACCATCGCTTTGTTGATGCGATCTCGGCCACGGGTCTAGCAGCACTTGGTCTCTCGGTTGCCTATCCCGTGGATTGCGATCACCGCCGCTGCCAGGCCGTTGCCCGCGGACTGTACGCCGCTGGTGAAGCGGGCGTCGCGGCGCTCTCGGCAGTGGCTATCGGTGAAGAGCTCGCCATCTTCGATTCGCACAAGAGGCTCGCGCGACGGAAGCGGGGCGGTCGCACACGCTTTGCGCAATGGTATCCCGGTCTCGTTTAACTCCAAGAGCCCGATTTGAACGCGACCCGCGCGAGCAGTTCGGCGCGGCGGTGCGCGTCAGGGGGCCGCGCCATTCCCGCAGTCTAATATAAATGAAACGAATGTTTCAAGAA
>DATKGB010000079.1:0-5505 GCA_035544315.1 Verrucomicrobiia bacterium | reverse complement strand
CCTTTTCGCTCGGCGATGTCTGTGGGCATGGCATCGATGCGGCGGTAAAAATGAGTGAGGCAAAGCAAGCCATTTTCGCGGCCGCTTGCCTTGGCGATCCGGAGCCGAAAAGCGTCCTACAGCAAGCCAACAACGTGCTGTTCCTCAACGGTCACCACGTTTCGATGACGACCGCCCTGTACGGCATTGTCGACACGGCACGCCGGACCGTCACCTACGCATCGGCGGGGCATCACCCGCCAATCTTCGCCCGACCGAACGGAGAAACGGAAATCCTCCCAAATCATGGTTTCCCATTGGGTGTCGAAGAAGACATGCCGCCGCGCATCAAGACGCACGAGTTTACCTACGAACCCGGATCGATGTTGCTGCTGTATACCGACGGGTTGATCGAGTTCAGCCACGACATTTTTGACGGAGAGGCTCGATTGCTGGCCGCGGCCGCGGAGTCGATGCGGCGCAAAGCCGAGCATCCGGCTAAATTTATTGCCGATCGCATACTCGGCGACGTCCCTCCGACCGACGACGTCGCCGTCCTCACGCTCTCTTTCCAGGACGACTAGCCTGGTAGCAAGCAGGTAAGCAGGTATAGGGTCGGCGCGATGCGCCGGGCCTCTTTTTTTGGAAACTAACCGCGCGCCGCTCGACTGTCCGGTAATTCGCAGGTTCGGCGCCTATCATCGACCCATGAACAACATCCTTCGCTCCACCCTCGCCGCGTGCGCGCTGTTCGCGACGATCGTCACCGCAACGGCGCTGCCCGCGAAGGCCGCCGGGTCGTCTACGACCCGCACGATCCTTGAGAGCATCGCCGCCATTGCAATCGTCGCGACGGTCGTCAACGTGCAGCACAAGAACGCGGTCGCCAACAACCTCGTCGGCTACCTTTCCAACGGCGATCCCGTCTACCAAGACGGGCACGTCGTGGCGCCCAACGGCCAGAGTTGGTATCCCAGCCAATATGGGCAATCGGTCAACTGCAACGGCTACAATTGTTATCTGACCGCCGCGAACAATAATCAAGGCTACAACAGCGGTTACAACAACGGCTACAACGGCTACAACGGCTACAACAACGGCTACAACCCGCCGAACAACGGCAACGGCGGTTATCGCTACCAGCACGGCTGACAGGCCGCACGGGCGCACTGCATAGGCGCGCACATCCTGCGCGTCGAACGCAGGCGCCCGTGAAATCTTCGCAGCTCGTCGTGCTGATACTCGTCCTGATCGTGGCTGCGCTGGGATCGTGGTGGTTCCTGAGGCAACGCAATGGCAGCCCGATCGGTTCGCTGATTTCCGTCTACTACGCCAAGATGGACGGGACGACGCAAGTCGCGTGGCCGGTGTCGATGCGCCCGCAGCAACCCGGCGAAAGCGCCGCCGAGCACCTTGGCAACGTCGCGCTCATCGCCGCCGTGCAAACCGTCGCCGGACCGCCGCCCGACGTGCAGGCCGTGCGCTTTCCGCCCGGCACCCACGTACTCTCCGTCAGCGTCGACGGAACGACGGCAGATGTCGACCTCAGCAAAGAAGTCGAGAACCCGCTTTCGGGGACGTTCGGTGAAAGCGCAGAGTTCGAATCGCTGGTCTTCACCTTGACGGCATTGCCGGGAATCGACGCGGTGCGAGTTACCGTTGCCGGCCGCAAACTCCAAACGCTGCCCGGGGGACATCTTGAGCTGGATCGCTCGCTTCACCGCTCGGACTGGTAGTCTGGTTGCGGCGCTGACGCTGATGGGCGCGTTGGCCGCGCCCGCGCGCGCCGATGGCCCGCCCGTCTACCTGTTCGGCGGCAAAGCGATCGTGATGTCGCAGACAGTAAGCCAAGCCGGCGGCTTGGCCGTCGGCGTCGACGATCCCGGCTTGCGCGAAATTTTGCGCGACGTCGGCGCGGCGCTCACCTACAATCCCGGGGACCGATACGTGCTGGTCACGACCGCCGAGCCGCAAGTGATCTCGTTTGCGATCGGCGATACGCGGTACGATGTCGGTTCCACGTCGTCGCAGGCGGCGTTCGCACCGTTCGATCGCGGCGGCGTCGCCTACGTTCCGTTCGATGAGTTGCTGCGCGCGCTGGATCTGGCGGTCAAGCGCGAAGGCGCCGACAGCATCATCCAGCCGCAGCTTGCCGTCGTCGACGTGCAGAGCGCCGATGGCCGGACGACCGTCGTCGCGCGCGCGGGCGTTCCGTTGCACGCACGGTTGGTTTCCGAAACGCCGCAACGGCTGGTCTTCGCGTTCGAGGGCGTCGGAACGACGCTGCAGCGCACGCGCAGTGTGCGAGCCGCCGGCGTCGCGCAGCTCGAGATCGTGCAGAGCGGCGACGCACGTTATCCGGTGACGACCGTGACGGTCGATCTGACGCCCGGCGCGTCGCACGGCGTCGCCGACAGCGACGACGGCCGCGACTTCACGATCGGGTTCACCGGCCCGCAAAGCGGCGGCACGGTTGCCATCGCGCAGCCCGAGGCGTCGTGGTCGCCCCCCCCGGCTCCCGCGCAACTTCCCGCGCAAGAACCGACGGAACTGCCTGCATCGGCACCGGGGAGCGCGCCGGCTACGGTCGGCGCGATCGCCGTGCAGCCCGGCCCCGACGGGCTGACGATCGATGTGACCGTCACCGGCGATGCGTCGTACGAATGGCATCGCTTGCGCGATCCCGACAATCGTTTTTGGATCGACGTGCACGACGCGACCTTGGCGATGCCGCCGCGCGACGAACAAGAGACGGGTCCGGTCAGCGCGCTGCGCATTCGCCAAATCGACGCGTCGACGGTGCGCTTGGCACTTTCCCTGGCGGGTCCGCAGCGGTTGGACGTCAATCCGACGGCGACCGGCGTGCGGATCGTCGTGCATGCCGATACCGTCTCCGACGACGTCGCGCGCGCCGGCGCGGGAAACGTCGGCGCCGCGGCGATTGCCGCCGCGCTCAATCCCGATGCCAGTCCGGCGCCGATCGATAGCGGTAACGGCGCGTGGAAGTTCGGGCCGCACGACACCTACGTAGCGGCCAATCCGCGGATGATCGCGATCGATCCCGGACACGGCGGCAGCGATCCGGGCGTCGTGAAAGGTTCGACGCACGAGGCAGCGCTCGCGCTGGATATCTCTGTGCGCCTGCGCGACATCTTGATCGCGCGCGGCTGGCAGGTCGTCATGACGCGAACGGCCGACGTCGACGTGATCTCTCCCTACGATTCGGCGCGCGTCGAACTACAAGGTCGCGACGATATCGCCTACAACGCCGGCGCGCGCCTGTTGGTCTCGGTCCACGTCAACGGTTATCTGAATTCGGGGCCGCACGGCACGACGACGTATTATTCCAAACCTGCCGACCTGCCGCTGGCGCACGCGATCGAACGGCGAGCCGGCGCCGAATTGGGAATCAAAGATGACGGGATCGTCAAGAACGATCTCTACGTGACCCTGCACGCGCAGATGCCGGCGATCTTGATCGAGACGGCGTTCCTTACGAATCCCGGCGACAACGCTCTGCTGACCTCGGCGGCATGGCGGCAGAAGGTCGCCCAAGCGATCGCCGACGGGATCGGTGACTACGCCGGCACGGCGCCGCCGGCCGCACAATCCGGCAACCAATAATGCTGGGACTGTTCGACTCCGGACTCGGCGGATTGACGGTCGTGCGGCGCGTCCGCGAACTGTTGCCTTTGCACGATTTGGTCTTTCTCGCCGATCAGGCTCACGTGCCCTACGGCGATCGCTCGGCCGACGATCTGTACGACTTGCTGCGGCGCAATCTCGGATGGCTCGACAGCCAAGACGTCGGCGGTATCGTGATGGCGTGCAACACGTCGTGCGCGATCGCCGACGTGCGCGGATATCCGCCAACCCACGCGCCGATATTGGATCTCATCGAGTCGGCCGCGATCGCGATACGCGATGCCGGGTTCAGCCGCATCGGCGTGATCGCGACCGCGGCCACGGTGCGCACGGGTGCGTACGGTCGCAAACTGCGCGCGCTGATGCCGCACGCGTGCATCCACGAAGTAGCCGCGCCGGCCCTGGTTCCGTTGGTTGAAGCCGGTACGATCGATGGCGATGAAGCGCGCGCTGCGGTTGCGGCGGTCTGCCAAGAGTTACCCGACGACGTCGAGGTGATCATTCTGGCCTGCACGCACTATCCGCTGCTCGACACGCACTTCGACGCGGTCCTTGGGTCGGCGGTCGCGCGGGTCGATCCGGCCGTCGAGCAAGCCGGCCGCGCGGCGGCGTTGGTGGCTTCGCGCGGCATCGCCCCCGGCTCGGGGCACACCCGCTACGTGACCACCGGCGACGTGGAACTGTTCCACGCCAACGTCTCGCTTCTGATGGCCAAGCACCAACCCAATTGCGAGGCCGCAAC
The DNA here is from genome assembly GCA_035544315.1 of Verrucomicrobiia bacterium. Lineage (GTDB taxonomy): Bacteria > Vulcanimicrobiota > Vulcanimicrobiia > Vulcanimicrobiales > Vulcanimicrobiaceae > JALYSX01. Next base: position 1,139 of record DATKGB010000079.1, on the reverse strand, counting down.
GCCGGGCATCTAACCTGCGCTATCAGATCAGGCCGTTGGTTCACAGCGGCGCGATGTGAAAGAGACGGAAGATCAGGATGGTGGAGAAGATCGCCAGCGAGCAGCCGCCGACGACCTGCATGAAGGTGTGAGCTTTGAGAAACACGCGCGCCCAACCGACCATCGGAACCAAGACCATGAACGGCAACGGTTGACGGCCGAAAAGCATCGTCAGCGCAACCAAGGGCGCGGTGATGCCCAGCGCATGGGTGCTGATCTTCCAGAAGCGAGTAATATACTGGACGATCAGGGTCGAGAACGCGTATCCCGCCATCGCTGCCACCATCACGATGGGCGCTTTGACCAACCAGAGCACGACCGTGCCGATCAAGTAGAAGAGGACGAAGGCGCTCAGAGCGGCCACGCGCTCGCGACGGATCGACATGTCGAGGTCCGAGATTCGATCGCTGGCGTAGAGCCAGAAGATGTAGAGCATCGGCCCGATCGAGGTAAAGAAGGTCGAAATCAACAGCAAGCGCCAGAATTCATCGATGTCGTGGGGCCCGATGTGGGCCAGGATAACAAATAGCGCCAGCGCCGTGAGAAACGGGTTGAAGATGGTCGAGAGAATCCGCGCCAGGTCCCGCCAGACCCGGCGATTCTTGATCGAAACGATCGGCTGCATGGGCTCCAACACGACCGGCTACTCTTGTCGTAGGATGACGGTTTACCTGCCGGGGCGCAGGCGGCCGCGGCCGCGCGGTCGTAGTGGGGGAAGCCCGGCGCCCACGTCTGCCGGGCATTCTAGAGGAGAGTCACCGTCTTGCAACCGTTCCTACTCGCCGTCGCGACCGCCGCACAGGCTACGCTCAAGCACGCGCCGATAACCGCCGCCGCAAAAACCCCTCCGGTGGCCGCCCCGACCGCCCCGACGGTACCGACGCTGATGACCATGACGTGGATGCAAATGCACGCTAGCTGGTTGACGCATACGGTCGCCACGATCGGCATCCTGGCCGCCATGGGCTTGGTGATTTTGCTGGCGATTCAAACGACCAAACAAGAGGGGCTTTCGGGAACCATCGGCGGACGCGTCGAGTCGGCCTATCGCGGCCGCCCGGGGATGGAAGAACAACTCAAAAAAGTGACTGGATTCACCG
>DATKGB010000078.1:0-3481 GCA_035544315.1 Verrucomicrobiia bacterium | reverse complement strand
AAATCATGGCGATCACGGTGCTCAACAATATGCTCAAGGTCAACGTCTGATGTGGCCCCTGTTTCTCATTCCGGTATTCGTGGCAGCCACGGTTGCCCTGCTGGTGGTTTCCGCGGCCCCGCACAAGAGTCCGCTGTCTGTCAAGCTCGAGCAAATTCAGGCGCGAAATATTTCTGGGCCGGCGCGCGAACGCTTTGCGGTTATGGAGAAGATCTTCGGCGACGACGGCATTACGCAAATCCAGAAGCAGCTGATGGAAGCCGGCTGGTATACGACGACTCCGGCGCAGGTGGGCGCACGCGTTGCGGCGGGCGTCGTGGTTGGAAGTGGAATAGGCCTGTTGGCACTCTTGTTTATTCATCCGCTATCCACGCCGGTGCTCTTGCTGCCGCTGATTCCGGCGATGCTCGGCGCGTATGCGCCGTTCCTAAACCTCAATCAAGCCATCGGCAAACGAAAGGCGGAGGTCCAACGGTCGCTGCCGGATTTTCTGGACATGGTTTCGACCACCGTACAAGCCGGCATTTCGCTCAATGCCGCGCTGGGGTATGCCGTTCCGGTTGCCGCCGGCGCGCTGGGCGATGAGATCAAGGAGTGCCTGTCGCAGATTCGCCTCGGCCGTAGAAAGAGCGATGCGCTACGCGCCGTTGCCGCGCGCGTGAACCAACCGCAACTGACCGCAACGATCACCGCCATCACGCAAGCGGAGCGACTTGGCGCCAATATTTCGCTGGTCCTCAACGAGTTAGCGAAAGACGTTCGAAACTCTCGCATAATGGCCGTCGAAGAGCAAGCCGCCAAGCTCCCGATCAAAATGGTGTTTCCAATGGCAATCTTCTTGCTTCCCGCGTTGTTTACGATCATCTTCGGGTCAGTTGCCGCCGAGCTGCTTCCCCAATACGTGTCATGGGCGAAGTGAAGGCGCTATTTGCCTGCGCTGGCGCAAAACGCGACGGCGATAGCCGCAGTCACCTTTGGAGGCTGACGTGTCCGAACTAAAAAATGCGGCGACAGGTACCGTGTTGGCCGCGCGCGTCGTTCGTCCAAACGGATGGTTGAAGCGGGCGTTGGGGTTGTTGGGTCGCAAAACGTTAAACGCGGATGAGGCCCTATGGCTTGAGCATTGCTGGGGCATTCATACTGTCGGCATGCGCTTCCCGATCGACGTGTTGTTTTTAGATCAGGATCTTCGTATCTTGAGAGTTCGAGCGAACGTTCAAGCCGGCCGGTTCGCGGTCGCACACTTTAAGGCGTATCACGTCATCGAACTCGCGGCAGGAACGTGCGAGCAATTCGATCTGCTGCCCGGCGACACGATGGCGCTTAGCGAAGCAACGACCCAATAAGCACGGCGCCGGCGATGGCCGGGCCAAAAGGAAGCGCCGCGTCGAGCCGTTTCCTTAGCGCCACCGCGACGAGCACAAACAGCACGCAAGCCAGGAACATTGCCATCGGCGCCAACACGAACCCTAGGGCTGCGCCGACGGTGGCTACCGGCAGGACGTCACCAAAGCCCATTTCTTTCCCGAAATATTGGCCGACGAAGTACGCCAATAGTGCAAGGGCCGCCATGAGCAGCATTCCATAGAGGGCCGCGCCCGCCGTTCCGCTCAACGCCCGTGCCGCCAATACCGCGAAGCACGTCGACACAGAAATCTCTTCCCACATGAAGCGATGCCGGATATCGCCATAGGCCGCAATGCCGATCCCTGCGATGGCTAGCCCAACGGCAAGACCTTCGTCGCGCGGCGCGAATAGCGATCCGGCGATCGCCGCGACCAGTACGCCGATCGTCTCGACGATGGAGACGGCTTGCACGCGTTCGCGCCGCGCATTACGCCGATCGAACAAGGCGACGACTATCGCCCACACGACGATGAGCAGCAGCGTGAAAGGCACCGATTGCACATTGAACAAAACGTCTGTCACCTGTCAAGAGGTACGCTGCGTCGCTGGAGGGACGAAAGTGAAACTTATGCCGGCTCTGCTGTTATCGAGCTGCGGGCGCTCTTGCATCTCCATGAAAGCATTCTTCGCCGGACCCCATCGAAATCCGTCGGTCTATGGCAGCTTTGCCAGGAACTGCCCGATCGCGTCGGTCAGCGCTTGCGGCCGATCGTACATTGCGAAGTGGCGCGAATGGTCGATCGTTACGATGCTGGCGTTGGGTGCATTTTTGATAATGCCCGCATAAAAGTCTTGCTTGTCCTTGATGGTCGGAAGGTACTTGCCTTCCAGCGTAACGTCGTACGGCGCGATGAGCAAAATCGGAACGTTGGCTTGCGCGAGTTGCGGTCGCAGATCCATGGTAAGGTCTTCATAAAACCATTTGCCCGACGCGGTCGGATCGCTTTTGCCGACGAGCGGCGCGACCGCTTCGACGTCGCTTTGCGCGGTGATAAGGCTAGGCAGCACGTTCGCGAGTTCGTACGCTTGAAATTGCGCGGGGGTTTGATTCGCCATGGCGGACTCGGCCATGCCTGCGAACGCCTTGACTTTATCGGGCGTTGAGAAGATGTTGGTCGGATAGATCGGTAAGCCATCGAGCGCGATGACGGCCGCGAGCCGATCGGGATGTTGGGTTGCCAGCAAGAAACCCATCGTGCCGCCTAAGCTGTGTCCGATGACAACCGGCTTGACGATGTGCTTTTGATCGAGCAGCGTCCAGAAGTTGGTGCTGGTCGTTTGGAAGAGCGGCCCGGCGATGGAAGGTTGTCCGTCAAAACCCGCCAGCGTGAGCGCATAGACGGTGTAGTCGGGCGCGAAGTGCGCGATTTCACCGCTCCATTCCCACGGGCCGCAGGTCAGGCCCGGAATAAAGATTAGCGATTTCGCACCGCTGCCGTATTGCTGCACGTGCAGCGAGCCGACGTCGAAGGTTGCCGTGGGCGCCGGCGCGGGCGGCGGAATCGACGCCGCTGCCGGCGCCGCGATCGCTAATACGAAGGCGACGGTGATGAGAGCGCGCGCGATGCGTGCGATAAACATGATGAATGAAGCTCCTTGCCGAGTTACTCGGCGGAATCGGCGTCGAAAATATCCTCGACGCGGTGACCAAAGACTTTGGAAATCTTGAATGCGAGCGGAAGGCTCGGTGCATATTTGCCGGCTTCGAGCGAAACCACGGTCTGTCGTGCGACGCCGATCAGATCGGCAAGTTCGGCTTGGGACCAATCGCGTTCGGCGCGCAGTACGCGCAACCGATTGTTCATTGGTAGCGCCGCGCGACGAACGGCCTGGCGATCAACCAGATGACCATCACCAGGACGAACGTCCAAATCGAACTCACGCGCGGAAAGCCGACGCCTTCGAGAAAGTAGTAGCTAGCCGACAGCAGGGCGGTGAGTCCCGCGGCCAGCGCCAAACATTCCAAGTGCATCTGCCGTTCGAGCTCGTCGATGCCTTGGAAGCAGCGCACGATCGCCGCGAAGGCCAGCACCAACGGAATGACCGGGAGGAGCACGACGGCGACCTCGACCCC
>DATKGB010000077.1:0-6468 GCA_035544315.1 Verrucomicrobiia bacterium | reverse complement strand
GGGGAGGGCATGCAGTTGGCATTCCCGCGGGGCACGATGGCCCTATGGCTTTTAGGGGTAGGCGGCCATCGGGGAGCGTGGTATTATGGGCTGCTCCCAAAGGCATTCAAACCCGGCAATTGCCGGTCGTCGCAGCGTGCGACGTGGCTAGGGTCGTGCGACTCATCATCGTTGCGACCGCCAACCACCTAGTCGAAAGGATAACTGAAGAAGACGATGGCTACCAAGACCAAGGTAAAGCGCGCGACCAAAGATCGTCGCCCCAAGCGCAAACCCTGCAGTTTCTGCGGCGACAAGGCAATCGACGTATCGTATCGCGACGTCGGTCGGCTCAAGAAGTACGTCTCCGAACGCGGCAAGATCGTTCCGCGCCGCATCTCCGGCACGTGTGCCAAACATCAGCGCATGCTGACCGTCGCCGTGAAACGTGCGCGCGTCATTGCATTTCTTCCCTTTTCGTCGGAGTAAGCAGGAGCGTTTCCATGAAAGTCATCTTGCTGAGCGACGTCAAAACGCTCGGGAAGAAGGGCCACATCGTTGAGGTTGCTGAAGGGTACGGGCGCAATTTTTTGCTGCCGCGTAATCTGGCGACCGAAGCGAGCAAAGGGGCTCTTGCGGTTCTCGATTCACAAGCAAAAGCGCACGCCAAACGCGAGGCGCAAACGCTTATCGACGCGCGCGATCTTGCCGCCAAGATCGAAGGCGCGCAGCTCGACGTGAAAGCCAAGGCCGGCGGCAACGGGAAACTGTTCGGCGCGGTCACCAACGCCGACGTCGCCGAAGCGATTGCGCGCTCGCTGGAAATTAACGTCGATCGGCACAAGATCGAAATCAAAACGTCGATCAAAGCTCTTGGTGCTTACCCGATCGAAATTAAACTCCACAAGAACGTCGTCGCGAAAACGACCGTCAACGTCGTCGCGGCGTAAGCCCGTCATGGCTTCGAGCGCCGAGAATCCGTACGCCACCCGCCTCCGTCGCAAATTGGGCGTCGAAGATGAGATGGGACGGTATGTCTCGGCGCTTTTCGATATGCTCGGAAACGTGCTGGGTTCCGAGAAACTCGTTTTGCGGGCCGGCAAAGTGGGGGCGATCAAGATGATGCGCTCGGCTACCCTGCCCGATCGCTTGTGCGCTTTGCAGCGTTTGGTGTTCGAAGATCCGACGCGTGAAAAAGCCATGACTCGCGGGCAGCAGCGTAAGATCATCGCCGAGATCGAAGAAGCGATGGCCGATCTCATCGCGCAAAAAAGCGTCGGAGATACGATCGACCGCAAAGTCAACGAGAAAATGTCGGCCCGCCATCAGGAATATCTCAAAGATCTCAAGATGGAGGCGCTGCGCGAAGACGGCGGTCCCGAAACCCCGGGCACGCAAGCCAAGATGGCCGAACTCGACCGGCTCTCTTCGCGTTCGCTGGCGGCATCGGCGCTGCAGCAATTGCGTCCGCAAACGCTACGCGAACTGGTCGGGCAGGAGGCTGCGGTCAAAGCGCTGCTGGCCAAGATTTCATCGCCCTATCCGCAGCACGTATTGCTCTACGGTCCTCCGGGCGTCGGTAAGACGACCGCCGCGCGGCTGATCCTCGAAGTCGCCAAGTCGCGCGCCTACACGCCGTTCTCCAAGGACGCGCCGTTCTTGGAAGCCAGCGGCACGACGTTGCGCTGGGATCCGCGCGAGACGATCAATCCGCTCTTGGGCAGCGTGCACGACCCGATCTATCAAGGCAGTAAGCGCGAGTTGGCCGACAGCGGGATTCCCGAACCGAAGTTAGGCCTGGTTTCGCGGGCTCACGGCGGCGTGCTCTTCATCGACGAAATCGGCGAACTCGATCCGCTCTTGCAAACGCGTTTGCTCAAAGTCCTCGAAGACAAACGCGTGACGTTCGAGTCATCGTACTTCGACGAAAGCGCGCCCAACGTGCCCGCATATATCAAGCGTTTGTTCCGCGAAGGCGCGCCGGCCGATTTCTTGCTGATCGGTGCGACGACGCGCGATCCTGAAGACATCGATCCGGCGGTTCGTTCGCGGTGTGCCGAAGTGTACTTCCAACCGCTGACCCAAGGTCAGGTGGTGACCATCGTTCAAGGCGCGATCAAACGCCTGGGCGCCAAAGCCGCGCGCGGCGTGGCGCAGCTGATCGCATCCTACACGATCGAGGGACGCAAGGCCGTGCAGATCGTCGCCGACGCGTACGGTCAAGCTCTCTACCGCCAACGCCCCGCCAAGAAGGGCGATCGTCGCTCGGTCACGCTGACCGAAGACGACGTGCGCGCCGTCGTTCAGACCAGCCGCCTGACCCAACATACGCTAGTCAAAGCGCGTCGCACGCGCGAGATCGGCAAGACCTTCGGCCTGGGCGTGCATCACTATCTGGGCAGCATCATCGAGATCGAAGCCATCGCCTTCCCAGCCGCGCAAACCGGCAAGGGAACCGTCCGCTTTAACGAGACCGCCGGCTCGATGGCCAAGGACAGCGTCTTTAATGCCGCCAGCGTGTTGCGGGCGACGTCGGCAATCGATACCGGCAACTTCGACTTGCACATCAACGTCGTCGGCGGCGGCAACATCGACGGTCCGTCGGCAGGGCTGGCGATCTTTCTGGCGCTGTATTCGGCGTTGACCAAGACGCCGTTGCCGCAAGACGTGGCGATGACCGGCGAGTTGTCCATCGGCGGCAAAGTCCGTGCGGTCGGCGGTGTCGTGGAGAAACTTTACGCGGCGCGCCAGGCAGGCATGCGCCGGCTGCTGGTTCCCCACGAGAACCTGCGCGAAGTGGACGCCGACTTGTCGGGCTTGGATATCGTCGCGATCTCCGACGTCGAGCAAGCGCTGCGCGCGATGGGCCTGCGTATCCACAAGTCTTCCACAAGAAAGAAGAGTTCTTCGCAAGGCCGTCCACAGCGCCGCAAGGCAGAGCGCTAGGCAGATGAGCATCGCGAACTTAGCCCACGTGATCGACCGGATTCCGCCGCACAATCTCGAGGCGGAGATGGCGCTGTTGGGTTCGATCTTGGTCGATCGCGAAATGATGGGGCCGATCGGCGACATCGTGCGTGCCGAAGATTTCTACGCTCACGTTCACGAAACGATTTTCACCGCGCTGACCGATCTCTACAGCCGCGGCGAACCGCTCGACAAAATCACCGTCGCCGAGGAACTGCGACGTCGCGATGCGCTCGAAAAAGCCGGCGGATTGTCCTACTTGTCGGCGCTCATGGACACCGTTCAGTCGGCCGCATCGGCGAAATACTACGCTAAGATCGTGCGCGAGAAGGCGATACTGCGCGGCCTGATTCATGCGGGTACGCAGATCACGCAGGTCGGCTACGAAGCCGAAGAAGACGTCGAAGGCGCGCTCGATTCGTGCGAACAGCTCGTCTTCCAGATCGGCGAGCGGCAAGTCAACAGCGGCTTCGCGCCGGTTCGTAGCATGATGAAGAACGTTTTCGACGATCTTTCCGAACGCTTTCATTCCAAGGGTTCGCGTACCGGCATCACCTCGGGCTTCCCCGACATCGACGAGATGACCACCGGATTCCAGCCCGGGAACTTTGTGATCGTGGCTGCGCGCCCTGGCATGGGCAAGACCTCGTTTGCTTTGAACATGGCCGTTGCCGTCGCGCGCGAAGCGCTCGCCGAAGGGAAGACCGAGCCGGTCGCATTTTTCTCGTTGGAAATGTCGAACAACGAGATGATCGAGCGCTTGATCTCATCGGAGTCGGGCATCTCGATGCACGACATGCGCAGCGGCAAGATTCGCGATCACCAGTGGGACTCGATCGGCCGCGCGATGGGCCATCTCAACGATCTGCCGATCTTTCTCGACGAAACCGGCGGCATCTCGGTGACCGAAATTCGCAGCCGCGCGCGCCGCTTGAAATCGGCGCACGGCCTTTCGGCGATCTTCATCGACTACTTGCAACTGCTGCGCCCCGGCGCGCTCTCGCGCAACGCCAATCGTAACGAAGAGCTCTCGGACATCTGCCGTACGCTCAAAATCACCGCCAAGGACCTCAAAGTGCCGATTATCGCGTTGGCTCAGCTCAACCGCGGCGTCGAAACGCGCAACGATAAGCGCCCGATGCTCGCCGACTTGCGCGATTCGGGCTCGCTGGAACAAGAATCCGATATCGTGGCGTTCCTGTATCGCGACGGCTATTACAACAAAGAGACCCCAGACCCCGAGCTCACCGAGTTCATCATCGCCAAGCATCGCAGCGGCCCGACCGGCGACGTCCGCCTGCGCTTCCAGCGCGAATTCACGCGCTTCGTTCCCTACGCCGACGAATCACACTTCCCAGCGCCATAGCGCGCCAGTGTCATGGTGACTCGCGCAGGGCGTTGAAGAAGTCGGCGGTGGTGTCGCGTAGGGCTTCGAGCAGCCGCAATAAATGCTCTCCGAATTCGTCGAACGACATCAGGCAGAGTTCGACGGTAAACAACACGTCGCGATCCTCTTCCCAGATGGCGGTCTTGACGAATTTCTTTCGCGCGTTGAGCTCGTTGGCCAGCGCGTAGGCGCGTTCGAGCGAGACGTGCGCCGGGAGGCCCCACCCCGAGCCCAACATCAGGAATTCCGCGTCGTCGCGGTAGGCGATCACAAAATAACGGTCGCCTTCGGACTTGAACGATAACCGGAGCGCGTCGTCGTCATCTTCGCGGTGGTAGAGCAGCCCTTCGTCGTCGAGCGCCGCTTCGATCGGCTCGAGCGGATCGTCTTGGGGAGTCACGGCTCTTGCCCGCGCATGAATTCGTGAATGAACTTCTCCGCGGCGGCCTTGCTCTCGGTAATGTCGAGAATGCGCGAAACCGCCGCGTTTCCGGCATCCCGCGCGATCGAGACGATGCGCCAGAACTGCGATGCGAACGATTCCGGGTTGGACGCGAATAATTCGACGGCACTGACGAGCGCTTCGCCCTGATGGGCGTAAAAAAACTTGACGGCTTTGAACGTCGATTGGACGTCGAGGGCGATCGGAGCGCTTTGCGCGACGTCGCGGGCCCATTCGGGTAACTCGTAGGCGATCGAGACGGAGAAGTAGGTCTCGTCCCGCTCGGAGGTTCCGACGGTGACGATCTGTCCGCGCACGCGTAGACGGATCGTCGCGCTTCCGGTTTTCGGATCGACGATTTCGACGTCGGTTTTGTGGCCCTCGGATTCGATGAACGCCAAGACCGCTTCGCGGACGCGTGCCCTAATTGAACGTCTCCTGGTAGGCCGAGCCGCCGATGTTTTCGTTGAGATACGAGCGGGAAAGTTCCACATACTCATGCGACGAGATGTCGACCCATTTGGCGGCCTGTCCATCGAGCGCTTTTTTGACCGTTGCGGGCGCGCCGGCGGCCAGCACGCGCGGCGGAATAACGACGTCCTGTCCGACCACCGAACCGGCGGCAACGAGCGCGCCTTCGCCGATGACGCTGCCGTTGAGCAGAACCGCATTGCTGCCGATCAACGCTTTGTCTTTGATGTCGCAATCTTCCATCACCGCGCAATGCCCGATCGTAACGTCGTTGCCGATGCGGGTAAGCTTGCGATCGCCAACGTGGATCACGGCATTATCTTGGATCGACGTGCGAGCTCCCACGCGAATCGGTCCGTTGTCGGCGCGCAAGACGGCGCCGAACCAAATCGACGATTCGGGCCCAACCTGGACGTCGCCGATCAACACGGCCGTCGGTGCGACGAACGCACTGGGGTCGACCTTTGGTGACTTCCCGCGGTACTCAATGAACATGAACGGCCTCCGTGGAACCCCATTAGCCGTGCACCGCCATATGACCCCGCTACGCGGCGTAAAAGCGACTCCCCGCCCCAAGCCCGACGATCCGGCGTACGGGCCGCTGAACTATGCGTACGCGGGCAAGGTCGGTCACATTCACGAGGTGGTCGAAATCTCCGGCCAGCAGTTGGCCAAGGTAGGGTTCGACGATCGCAAGATCGTTTATTACTTGCTCGAGGATCTCGAACTTGACGATACCGCGAAACGCGGAACGTTCCACGATCGAGACGCCCAAGCAGGGTAGCATTCAGAACACCTATTCGTAAGGCACCCACAGAGGTGTCCACGTTTCAGTTTGGCTGGTAAGCGCTTCCCTCGGCCCGCGCTGCTGCCGCCAACGCGCGGTCGATCGTCGCGAGCGGGACGTGAGCCCGAATTGCTAGTGCGAGATACGCGGCATCGTAGCCGGTCAGACGATGCGTCCGGGCGAGGGCAAGAACGGTGTGAGGGTCGGGGTCCTCAATCGAGATGGGCAGGGCGAGAATCTCCGCTAGCGCTACGCCGGTAGAGACTTCATCTATACGCCCGCGTCGTTCCGCGGTCAGGAGTGCGTGGGTTACTTCGGTGATGAAATTAGATGGCACGTATGCACCGTCCGCAACAGCGCTTTCGATGGCGGCGTTGGCCTCGACCGAGGTTTCGTCGTCGAGCACCCATGAGACGACAGTTGATGCATCGACCA
>DATKGB010000076.1:0-5752 GCA_035544315.1 Verrucomicrobiia bacterium | reverse complement strand
GTGCGTCAGGACGACGTGCCCGCTCGAAGGCGATCGCAGGCGGAGGCTTGGCTGGTTGCCGTCGCGGAGGAGTTCGAAGACCGCCCGCCGCGCGCTCGACGCTTTCGAGGTTTTTGACAATTTGTCTAGCGAGATTTTGATCTCGAGCGACCCCTGGGAGAACCGGGTCGCCATTCTTGAGGACGGCCACCTCGCCGAACTCTATATCGAGCGCGAAGAGAAAGTCATCGGCTCGATTTTCAAAGGAAAAGTCCAGAACGTGCTGCCCGGCATGGGCGCCGCGTTCGTCGACATCGGACTGGGGCGCAATGCGTTCCTGTACGTCGACGACATCAACAAGCAGCCGCTCAATATCGGCGACGTCGAGGTGACCTCCGGCCGCAGCGGTTTCACGATTACCGATAAGGTAAAAAAGGGCGACGATGCGCTGGTGCAGATCGTCAAGGAGCCGCGCGGGCTCAAGGGCGCCCGCATTTCTACCAACGTTTCCTTGCCTGGCCGGTACCTGATTTTGATGCCGACCGGTCGCTATTCCGGCGTCTCGCGCAAGATCGAATCGGTTGCCGAGCGCGACCGGCTCAAGGCCGTCCTGAAGCGCATTCGCCCCGAAGGCATGGCCACCGTCGTGCGTACCGCCGCGGCCGGCGTGAGCGAAGCGGAGCTGATCGCCGATCTCGGCGTGCTGATCCGCATGTGGCACGGCATCTTAGAGACCTACAAGCGCGCGGCGTCGCCGTCGCTCCTGCACAAAGATATGAACCTGGTCTACAAAGCGGCGCGCGATTTTATCACCGCCGACGTCGACAAGGTTCTGATCGATAGCGAACCCGAGTTCAAGAAAGTCCGCGACTTCCTGCAGCTGCTCGGACCGCAATACATCGATCGGCTCGAATACTACAACAGCGGCCGCTCGCTGTTTGACGACTATCGCGTCAACGAAGAACTCGAAAAGTTGATGAAATCCAAGGTCAACTTGGTATCGGGCGGCTCGATCGTCATCGAATCGACCGAAGCGCTGACCGTGATCGACGTCAACTCCGGGAAATTCACCGGTGGAAAGAACCTCGAAGACACGATCGTCAAGACGAACATCGAGGCTGCCGCGGAGATCGCACGCCAAGTACGCTTGCGCGACATCGGCGGCATCATCGTGGTCGACTTCATCGATATGTCGACCGAATCGGCACGCAACAAGGTCATCAAGACTCTCGAGGACGGCTTACGTCGCGATCGTACGCGCTCGACGATCCAGTCGTTTTCCAACCTGGGCTTGCTGGAATTTACGCGCAAGCGCATCGGTAAAGACCTGGGCGCGCAACTGCAAGGCTCGTGTCCGACCTGCAGCGGGCTGGGCTCCGTCCTCTCCGCTCAATCCGTTGCTATCGACACCCTTCGGCACGTTCGCAACTCGGCGAGCAAGGGCCATCAAGCGACCGTGGTGCGTGCCGCGCCGACGGTTGCCGCGCAACTCGACTTTTGGTACGAAGAAGAACGCGAGACGCTGGCTCGCGAGCTCGATGCGCCCATTCACGTGCGCGTCGATCCGATGCTCCATCCCGAGCGCTTCCGGATCGAACACGTCACGGAATTCAAAGAAGAGAAGAGCGAACTGGTGCGCGTCGGCGACGAGCATACCGTCGAGCTGCTGCCCGGACGCCTGCCGAACGCAACGTCGGCTGCCGCCGTCGTCAGCGGGCATATCGTAGAAGTCGAACATGCGGCCAACAACGCGGGGAACTCCGCCCGCATTCGCATTCTCGACGTCGACGAGGATTACGTTTTGGCCGAACTGCTCAGCGCCGACGTGAAGTCGGCCGAGGCCAAGAAGAAACGCCGGCGCGGCGTCAAACGCAAGGGGCCGCTCACGGCCACCGAGCAAGCCGCGCAACTGCGCGAATTGGCCAAGGAGGCCTCCGAACAATCGCAGGCGCGCCCGCCGATCGGCATCACGACGGTCACCGAAGAAGAAGAACGCTTGGACAAGGCACGCGTGGCCGAAGCGCGCGCCGAACGCACGGTCGATGCCATCGTTATTTCCGAGGGCGAGGTTCAACACGGCGAGGCCGAGAGCGAGGGCGTGCGTCGTCGTCGTCGCCGTCGTCGTCGTGGACGCGGCGGATCGGGCGCAACGGGCGTCGGACCCGCGGCAGTCGGCATCCCACCTCAAAGCGCGCAAGCGCAGGTCGAGTTCGACGATGAGGACGACGAGGCGCCCGCGCAAGGGTCGCGCCCATCGATTGCCGGCGAGCCCGCAGGCGAAGGCGGACCGCGTCGTCGTCGCCGCCGTCGCCGCGGTCGCGGCCGCGGTCGCGCGCAGGGCGAGGGTCAGCCGCAGCAACCGCCGCGCGACGGATCGTTCGAACCGTTGACCGGGCCGTTGCCCACGGCCGTGCCCGATCGGCACATCTTCCGCGTCAATCCCGCCGGCAACGCGCAAGCGACCGGCGAGACGGCGCCGCGCGAACCGTCGCGAGCGATCGCTCTGCGCCGGCGCATACATCCGCCCGCCGTGAACGCTCCACCGCCGTCGCTCAAGGCACCCGCGGAGAAGGTTCGAGCGACCAAACCGGCGCGACCCCGGCGCGGCGCGGGCGCGGGACCGCCCGGCGAACTCGAAGGATCGCGGATTGCGGCGCTGCCTCCGGCTCCGTCGGCGGCACCGACCTCCAAGCTCGTGCGGGCCAAACCCAAGAGCGCGGTTCCAGCCAAACCGCCCGCAAAGCCGGTCGCGCGCAAGCCGGTCACCGTAGCTGCCAAAAAACCGGCCGCTGCGAAGCCCAAACGCGCGCCGGCCAAAGCCGCGGCGCCCAAGGCTACGGCACGCAAGCGCAAGACATCGGCGGCAGCCCCGTCCAAGCGCAAGAATTGACATACTCCCCGGCCTGAAGGCCGAGGATTCTTCCACGTGCGGCTTACGCAGCACGCTGAGTTTCCTGCTTCGACGACTCGTCCAACGACGAATCTCCACAGGCGATCCGGGCCTGTCCGGCCCTTCGTAGGATGTTGATAGCGGCGTTGGTGTCAGCGTTGGCCGCGTGGCCGCAGGTGACGCAGCGGAATGCCGCCTGTGCTTGCCGATTGTCCCGGCTGACGTAGCCGCACTGCGCGCACGTTCGGCTCGTATCGTGCGCATCGACCAGTAGAAGCGCACCGCCGTTCCAGGCGAGCTTGTAACTCAGTTGACGGCGGAACTCGCCCCAGCCCTGATCGAGGATCCGCCGGTTGAGCCCACTTTTCGCGCGCACGTTGGTGCCGGGATTCTCGACGGTGCCTTTGGCTGACGCCGTCATGTTGGTGATACGTAGGTCTTCCATCACGACAACGGCGTGGTTCTTGCTAATCGTCGTGCTGGCATTGTGGAGCATGTCGTTTCGTACGTTCGCAATCTTCCGTTGAAGACGCGTGACGTTTGATTTCGCCTTGCGCCAATTTACTGAGAACTTTACTTTGCGCGCCATCCGGCGCTGGTAGAATGCGAGTCGCTTCTCGTGTTTCTTGAAGGCGTTTGCGCCGTCGACGAACGCGCCATCCGAGAGCGCGGCGAATCGCGCAACTCCCAGGTCAATGCCAACCTCGGAATTCGAGGCGTGCACCGGTACGGCAACGTCACGCTCGGTTTGAATGGTGATATACCAATGGCAGCCGTTATAGGAAATCGTGGCATTCTTGGGCGCGCCTTCGATCTCGCGGCTCTTGCGAAATCCGATCCACCCGAGTTTCGGCAAATAGACTCCGCTGCCGTCAATCTGGAAGCCCTGCGGAAAACGAATGCCCTGTGGTCGTCCCCGTTTCTTGAACCGTGGGACGCGTGCCGCCAGTTTAGGATCACACGCGCGCCGATAGGCGATTGCGAGGTCTTTGAGTGTTTGCTGCAACGGTTGCGAATGGACCTCGCGTAGGAACGGGTTCTCGCCTTTAAGGTACACGAGGTACTCGCACATGGTGCTATAGCCGAGCCGCTTCTCACTGCGCTCGTGCCGAAGTTCGTTCATCGCGAGCAGTTCGTTCCAGACGAAGCGCGAGCTGCCGACAAATCGCCGCAAGCATACCGCCTCAAGAAGCGTTGGTTTCATGCGAAATCGGTATCCCTGGCGACGGACCATTACGGCCATGCTATCTCACCGCTGTGCCACATGGTAGGCATTATAGGCGCTAAGGCGCCTAGCGCTTCGACCTGCTGGTGGCTTACAGCGCCGGGCCCGACGAGTGGCGGCGTTACGAAGATCGTCTGGCCGATGGAAGCATGTCGCTGCGCGCCGTGCTCGGCGCCCACGCGGGTTTGGTGCGCGCTTCTTTTGAAGCAGTCGATGCGTTGCTCGCGCAGCGCACGCGGTTCGATCCCGCGTTCGCGCCGTTCGCGCACCGCTGCGCGACTCAAAGAATCCCGGTGGTCGTTCTTTCATCGGGCATCGGCGAACTGATTCGTCGTGCGATGGTTCGTCACGGCTTGGAATCGCTCGACGTGCGCGCGAACGAAGCCGACCCATCGCCCGATGGTTGGGTCATGCGCTTTGCAGATGAATCCGACAACGGTCACGACAAAGCCCTGGCCGTGCGATCGTTTCAAGCCCAGGGTGCGCGCGTCGCCTATGTCGGCGATGGGTACTCCGATTTCGACGCCGCCCTGGTCGCCGACGTTCGCTTCGCGCGGACCGGCCGTTCGCTCGAGCGTTACCTCATGGAAAAAGGCGTGGAGTTCACGCCTTTTTCGTCGTTTGCCGAAGTCGAACGCGCGCTGTTTTAGCGTCGGTTCGGCTTATTTGTACGTCCCGCTCGGAGTGCCGTCGCCTAGGTGCGCGATGCGGTCGTTGAGGTAGTCGATCGCACGCTGCAACTGTGCGTCTCGGGCCGGATTGCCGAACAGCGGCGTTTTGTTTTCGGCGAGCACGATATCGGGCACGATGCCGATGTGATTGATGTTCCGATTGTGCGGGGTAAGATAGCGTGCGGTCGTGATCTTGATCGCCGAACCGTCCGCAAGCGCGTAGACGTTTTGCACGACGCCCTTACCGAAGGTCTTGGTGCCGATGATCGTTCCGGCGCCGTCGTCTTGGATGGCACCCGTGGTGATTTCCGATGCCGATGCGGTGTAGCCGTTGACCAAGACCGCCAGCGGAAGCGGCGGGATCGCGGTGTCGTCGGCTTCGTAGGTGGTGATTTGCGAGGCGCGCGATTCCTCGGAAACGATCGGGCCCGATGGAATAAACTTAGAACTCACCGCGACCGCGGCGTCTAGGTAGCCGCCGCCGTTATCGCGCAAGTCCATCACGATCGCCCGCGCGCCTTCTTGCTGCAAGCGCGCGAGGGCGTCGCTGAGTTCGGCACCGGTATCGCGGCCGAACACGGTGAGCTCGACGTAACCGATTTTGCCCGGAAGCATCTTGTTGTAGACGCTCAGCTCGCGAATCATCGCGCGCTTGATCGTGACGGGAATCGGGGACGTGTCGCCGGCTTGAATCGAGAGCGTAACCGAGGTGCCGGTCGTGCCGCGCAGACGCGCGCTGGCCTGTTGAATCGTCTGCCCTTTGGTCGAAACGCCGTCGATCTGGACGATCGTATCGCCCTGCTGCACGCCGGCTTTGTCGGCCGGGCTGCCCGGAACGACTTCCGACGCGATGATGTATTTGCTCGTAACGTCGGATTCGATGACGACTCCTATGCCACCGAAGTTGCCACCGTCCAGATCGCCGTTGAGCGCGGCGTATTCTTTGGGATCGAGGAAGACCGTGTATGGATCCTTGACCGACTCCTC
>DATKGB010000075.1:0-4161 GCA_035544315.1 Verrucomicrobiia bacterium | reverse complement strand
CGGTCGCCTCGACGACCGAGCCGATGGCTGACATCAACTCATTGTACTGCGATTCACTCATGTCCGATAAAGATAGGCTACACACATGACCCGCCGATGTCCTGGATGTGAACGGCGCATTATGGACCGGCGAACAGCACTTTGCCGCGGCGTCCCGGGCGCTGCGCTTCTTCGATCGCTGACTTCGCTTCAGAGAGTGGGTGAACGCCCGCGACGGGCAGGGGCAATTTGCCATCGCGCGCCAGCGCGAGAACGCTGTCAAGCGCGGCGTTGCGCCGTGCCCCGGTGGCGCGCGCCATCCATGCGGTCATCCAAAAGCCGCGCGCCGTGATTTCGTTGAAGATAAACGTGCCCGGATCCAAACGCAGCGGCGCGGCGCCAAGTGCGCCGAAAATCACATACTCGCCGAATTTTCCTAATAGACGCTGCAACGGCAGCGAGGTGTCGTCGCAGACCGAATCGACGACGCGCGCGATCGGCTCCTTGCCGGCGATCTCGCGGACGCGTTGGGGCCAGCGCACCTCGTCGGTGACGACGACGTGCTTGGCGCCCAACGCCCGCACTTCGTCGGCAGCGGATTCGTGACGCACAAGATTGATGATGTTGATGCCGCGCGATTGCGCGACGGTGAATACGGTTTTGCCAACCGCACCGCCGGCAGCATTCTGCACGATCCATGCGCCGGATTCGACGCGCAGTTCGTCGAGCAAGACGAGCGCGGATAACGGCATCGCAAGCAGTTGGCACGCGACCTCGTCGGCTAAGCCATCGGGTATCGGGATGCAGCCGTTAGCCGGCACGATGACGTACTCGGCCCACGCGCCGGTGGCCATGGTGGCGACGCGTTGACCCCCTTTGAGGTGCGCAACGCCGTCGCCAACCTCGTCGACGATACCCAGCATTTCGCTGCCGGCAACGGCCGGGAGCGGTGGTTTAACCCCGTAAAGGCCGCGAACCATCATCACGTCGTGATTGTGAATCGGCGACCGCACGAGCTTGAGACGAGCCATTCCGGCGGCGGGTTCCGGCTTCGGAATTTCAGTCGGTGCGATAACGTCGGCCGGTTCGCCAAAATGCGCGTATTGTAGTGCGATCACTTCAATCCCACATGAGATCGTACCGTATGGACGTGGTCGAGGTGCGTGCAGCTAGATTTTCTCATGCATCCTCCGGAAACTCCATTGACGGGGCGTGCGGCCATATCCCTTCCGTTTCAGGCTGGTTAGCCGGCGGGGTCCGCGGGCAAAAGCCTTCCATATGCTCGATGCCGGCCGCGACCCTTCGCACGGTGATGTGACCGATCCGCGCTTTGCTTACGTCGTCGCTGACGATCAGATGGCCCAGGGCAGTACGTTGGGTGCTCCGCGCTGTTGCACGATCATCAAGCCGACGGGCTCCATCGAGAGAGTGTACTGCCCCGACGCCGGGTTCGATTATTTCGGGGCCATCGGCATTCACTTTTGGGATCGGCGCAGCAAAGTGCGTTTGTCCGGTCACAGTGGAGCGTTTCACATTCACCCCGAGCGGCAAGATCACGTCTATACGCTCGACAACGGCGTCCACATTCACGAACAAATCTTTCCTTACAACGGCGGAGGGAAGGACGGCACGTCGATTCCGGTCCCGGCGGTGTATTACCGCGTTCACGCGGAAAACCGATCGTCGGTGCCGGTGACGTTCGATCTCTATGCCTTTAGCGAGCTTCGCGGGAACACGTCGCAAGACGTGTCGGCCGAATACGATCGCAAGATGGGCGGCATCGTCGCTTGGAACCGCGACACGCCGTCGCAAGTTCGCTTGTTTGCGGCAATGTGCCCGATCCAGGGTTGGGAAACCAGCGACGATCGCGGGAAGGTCGTTTCGCGAACGTCCCCCGGCGTGTTGGCCAATGCGACGACGGCAACCGGCGCCGACCCGGTCGGAAGCTTGCACGTTGCGATCGATTTAGCCCCGGGCGACGACCGCTGGATCGACCTCCTGTGCGTGCTGTCGGCGATTTCGCGCGATGACCTGGCGGCTGCACGCGCACATTGTCCGTCCGGAAAGGACGCGCTGGAATCGACCTCGGCCTACTATTGGTCTTATTTGCGCAAATCGATTCTACGAACGCCCGACCATGATGTGAATCGAGGTGTGCTATGGGCTAAGGCCAACATGCTGCGCGTGCAAACCTACGCACCGACGGGCTGGTGTTTTACCAACGACCCAACGCGCAGCAACAACAGCGTGGGGCGCGATACCGCGTGGATGTCGTTCGGCGCCGATTACCTCAACCCGGACTTCGCGCGCGACTCCTTACAGGCGTACTTCCGGCTGCAAGAACCCAGTGGAAAAATCGTGGAGTACTACGACGTCCGCAACGACAAGTGGGACGACTATGGGCTCAACGTCAACGACAACACGCCGCTCGTTGTCATCGCGCTGTGGCATCACGTTGCGGTGACCGGCGACAAGGAGTTCTTGCGCGATTGCTATCCTGGTGCGATTCGCGCGATGGAGTACATGCTCTCGCAGCGCAACGATCGAGGTCTGGTCTGGTGCACGTCAACGGCAACCGCGGACTGGGGCATCGTCGGCTGGCGGAACGTGATCCAAAATTATCGCATCAGCGGGGCCTCAACGGAGCTAAACTCGGCGTGCTACGCGGCCTTGGTGGCGCTCTCGGAGATGGCCGAACACTTGGCCGATGGCGCGGCGCAGGTGCGATATAGGGAATCCGCCGACGCGCTGCGCGAGGCGATCAATACCTATCTGGTCAATCCGGCCAACGACTTGTATTACCTGACGATCGATGTGGACGGATCGCTTCGAACGGACGTGACAGCGGATCTGGTCTTTCCCGTCCTATTCGGCGTGGCGCCGTCCGATCGCGCCGCGCGCATCATCGCCGCGTTGAGCGATGCCGCGTTTTGGACCGATGCCGGCATTCGCACCGTACCCCGCGACGATTTAATCTACGGCCCGACCAACGGCTACGGTTTGCTGGGCGGAGTGTGGGTCGCGGTCACGTTTTGGTACGCGTTTGCCGCCGCGAAATACAACCCGACGTTCATGGCCAAAGCGCTCTCTACGAGCTTTCGGCATTTTTCGATCGATCCTCGCGGCAATAACACCGTGCCCGGGCAGTTCTCCGAGTGGCTGCACGGCGAAACGTTGGTAAATCAAGGGATGATGCTCTCGCCATGGGATGCTCCGCGCTACCTCCGGGCCGCGATTGAAGGCGCAGGCGGCCTGGACATTCACGGCAAGGATTCCAAGATCAACCCATCTCTGGCTGCCGATTGGCGCTGGCTGACCGCCTGCAACGTGCCGTTCCGCGGGAAGTCGATCTCGTGGATCGCCGCGCGGATGCCCGACGGATTGCGCGTCGCCACGACCTCGGATTTGGGATCTGACGCGGCATTGATGCCGTACGCCCGCGACATCAGCGACACCGCACGCGTCGCCGATCCGCTCGCCACGCTGGTAGGTTTTGCCAACGACGACGTCACGATGCTGTTTATCGGAAACTCGGGGACGCAAGCGGTAACGACGGCCGCTTCGCTGGCGAGCTTGCCCGGCGACGAACATTCCGTTCGCGTCTTCTCGACGGTCTGGAACGATTGGGAAGATCTCGGGAAGCTTCCGCGACAAAATATTCTGGACGGTATCGTGGTCCCAATCGACGGTGGCGGCTTCGCCATCGTCGAGATCAAGCCGCCGTAGAGGAAGCTAGTCGGCTTGCGGAAGCGCTTCGAAGCCGGGCAGGCGGCCGTGGCCGAACTGCGGCTTGGGCTCGGCCGCGCGGTTCGCGCTGGGGAGGGTGCCTTTACGCCGGAGTTGCTCGACGCGGGCGCCCAGCAATAAAGCCAAGACGCCCAATGACGGAACGCTGGACAGGTAAAACGCCGCGGTCTGTAGCGCGTACGGGTGTTGGTGGGCCATGACCCGCGGATGGTATCACGAGCTTGGGGCGTCAAGCAAGGTGCTTTTCCTGAGCTTTATGCTCCCTTAGGGACGCGGCGGCGGGGGATTGCCCTCGAGCGCCTGCTCTATTTCGGATTCGACAAGCGAACGCTCGCCGTCGAGCAGGCCGGTGTCGTCGGCCTCGACGACGGCTTCGTTGCGATCGTCGCGTTCGTTCACATCATTATCCATGGATGGGTTTTACCCAACTTTCCC
>DATKGB010000074.1:0-2801 GCA_035544315.1 Verrucomicrobiia bacterium | reverse complement strand
TCTCACCGACCAACTCGCGCAGCGTGTACGCGATCGTGCAATCCCACGACGGCGGTGTCTTCCGCTCGATGGACGCCGGCGCAACTTGGACGCGCGTGAACAGCGAAATGAAATTGCGCCAGCGGGCTTTCTATTACATGGCAATTTACGCCGACCCCACCAGCGCACAAATCGCCTACGCACCGCAAGTCGACGGCGTTTTCAAGACGACCGACGGCGGCAAGACCTGGAAGACGATCACGCATCCGGGCGATCATCACATCATTTGGGTTAACCCGCTCCATCCAAAGATTTTGCTCGAAGGTGACGACGGCGGCGCGATCGTCTCGACCGATGGCGGCACGACGTGGAGTTCCGAAGAGAATCAGCCGACCGGCCAGTTTTACCATATCGCGTTGGACGACCAGTTCCCGTTTCACGTCTACGGCGCCCAACAAGACGAAGGCGCGTTTGAGGGGCCCAGCGCGACGCCCTACGGCAGCATCGGCTTAGGCGATTGGCACGGCGTTGCGGCCGGGGAAGCCACCTTCGTCGCGCCCGAGCCCGGCCACCCCAACATCACCTACGGCAGCGGATACTACAGCGCGATGCTGCGCCAAGATAACCTCGTGGGGCAAGATCATAACGTCAGCCCGTGGCCGACCTATCTGTCTGGCGCATCGGCGGGGGAGTTACGTTATCGATTCGGTTGGACCCATCCGATCTTTTTCTCACCGGCCAATCCCAACGAACTGCTGGTGGCCGCGCAAGTGGTGTTCTCCAGTACGGACTTGGGCCAGTCGTGGAAGGTCATCAGCCCCGATCTGACGCGCGACGATAAGAGCACTGAAGGGCCGTCGGGCGGCCCGATCGATTACGATCAGACCAGCGCCGAAACGTTTCCGGACATCGCTTCGCTGGCGGTTTCGCCGCTGGATGGCGATGTGATGTGGGCGGGATCGGCCGACGGCTTGGTGCACGTCACCAAGGATCATGGCGTCAACTGGGCGCTGGTAACGCCGGCGCAGTTGCCGCAGTGGGCGCAGATCAGTTCGATCGAACCCTCGCACACCGATAAGAGAACGGCCTACTTGTCGGCCTCACGCTACATGTGGGACGATTTTCATCCATACATCTTCGAAACGACCGATTACGGTGCGAATTGGACGCCGATCACGACCGGTTTGCCCGCCGACGGCTACGTTCACGTCGTGCGTCAAGATCCGCGCGAGCCGCGCTTGTTGTTTGCGGGAACGCGCAGCACGGTCTATGCCAGCCTCGATGGCGGAGCGAACTGGCAGCCGTTAACGCTCAGCCTGCCCGGCGTGCAAGTGCGCGATCTGGCGATCAACGCGCGCCAGGGCGAGGTTGCCATTGCCACGCACGGTCGATCGTTCTGGATTCTTGACAACCTCGCGATGCTCGAACAACTCGCGCGCGATCCCGCGCCCAGCATGGCTGCGGCGCAATTGTTCGCGCCCGAAACGGCCTGGCTCTCGCACGCGTACGGCGGCGGCTTCGGGCCGCCCGATGTGGGGGAGAACCCGGCCTACGGTGCAGCGGTGTTCTTCACGGTTCCCAAGAGCTACAACGGAAAGATGCCGGTAACGTTGTCGTTTGTTGACGCCTCCGGCACGAATGTGCGCAGTTTCAATCTGCATGCCAAGGACAGGCACGCCATAAAGAGCGGGCGGCGCACCGATATCGACGCGATGCATCAGCGCGCGCTGGCCTTGACCGAGAGCACGACCGTCGCGCCGGGCGCGAACCTGTTCCAATGGGATATGCGCTACACGCCGGCGACCGACGTGCCGGGCGTGCGCAATCTTACGACCGACGATTTCGGTAACACCGTCGACGGGCCGACGATCGTCCCCGGTGACTACACCGTGGTGCTGCAGTACGGCGATACGAAAATGTCGCAGCCGTTGCACGTGCAGCTCGATCCGCGGTTGCATCCCGCACCGGGCGATCTGGATGCACGCTTGGCGCTGGAAATGCGCGTGCGCGACACGCTGGACAAGCTGGATCGAACGATCGATGGCGCGCTGGCCGCGCGGGCCCGGTTATCGGCCGCCAAACGCGCGCAACTCGACGTCGCGATCGACAGCCTGGCGCAGTTCGACGTCCATAGCAGCGAAGGCGACATCCTCCACGAAACCAAGTTGCGCGATCACCTCGGTTTCCTAGCCGCCCAACTCGAGCTCGCCTATGAAAAGCCGACAGTCGCCGAATACGCATCCTACAACGACCTCCAAGCCGAAGACGCCGCCGGCGAAGCCCAACTAGCGAGCATCATGGCGCCGTAATAGCGACTCTATAGGCTAAGAGACAACGGCTATTTCGTGAAGGTGTAGCGGGCGCAATCGCCTTTCACGTAGCCGGTCACGCGGCGCACGGCTTTGCCATTTTCAACCTGGACGTCGTTGGTCGAAATGGTGCGGTCAAGCGGCGCACAGTTGTGGACGCGCAGTTCTGCCCGGACGGTAATGATGACCGCTCGAAGACCGTGGGTGTCGTCCTTGCCCGCCGGGACCGCCCAGGCGCCTTCGATCTTGTCGCCCCCGAGCCGAGGACTATAAACCGTAATCCATACACCCTCTTTGGTCTCGTTCACGGTGCGGATGTAGCTCTCCGGGGGTGGACCTTCTCCGTATGCGCCGGCACGACTTTGTGTCAAAGCGATTCCCGCGCCGGAAACGATGAGCATCGCCAATACGGCGAACCAGAATCTCTTCACGTACATCATAAATCTCCAGTAAACCTGACACGAACGCCGTCAGAACGACCGCATTTGATGGCAGAACGTTGTCTCCTCTCCC
>DATKGB010000073.1:0-4535 GCA_035544315.1 Verrucomicrobiia bacterium | reverse complement strand
GGGGGGCGGCTCTCCAGCACCAATCCCAACTTGCAGAATATTCCGGTGCGCACCGAGTTGGGGCGGCGGATTCGGCGCGCGTTCGTCGCACGCGATGCCGAACACGTCTTGCTGGCGGCCGATTACAGCCAGATCGAACTGCGGATCATGGCGCATCTCTCGGGCGACGAAGCGATGCGTCGCGCATTCGAAGACGGTCAGGACATCCACGACTTTACCGCGCGTCAGATCTTCGATCTCTCGACGGGCACGGCCGCCGATGCCAATCAACGCCGGATCGCAAAGTCGGTAAATTTTGGCCTGCTCTACGGGATGTCGGATTTCGGGTTGGCCCAACGCTTAGAGATCGGCCGGGCCGAAGCCAAAGAGATGACGACGGCCTATTTCGCGCGTTTCCCGTCGGTGCGCGACTATATCGAGCGCACGTTGGAGGAGGGCCGTCGCGACGGATACGTCAGCACGATCCTGGGCCGTCGCCGCTACATGCCGGGGCTAACTTCGGGAAACTACATGTTGCGTGCCGCGGCGGAACGCGAAGCCACCAACGCACCGTTACAAGGCAGTGCGGCCGACTTGATGAAGCTCGCGATGGTGCGGGTGGATCGCGAACTGGAAAAGGCCGCGATTGGAGCCGCGATGCTGCTGCAAATTCACGACGAACTGATCTTTGAGGTGCCGCGCGGGAGTCTGCACGATGCCGCACACGTGATTCGCACGGCGATGGAGGGCGCGATGACGTTGAGCGTGCCGTTGGAAGTGACGGCTAAGAGCGGCAGCAACTGGTACGACGTGCGGACGTTGGCCGATGTTTAGTGCGATTGCATTAACGCTGGCGCTGACGACAACACCGTCGCCGATGCCCACGCCGCAGAATCTGCCGACGATCGCGTTTGCGGCGCCCAACGCGCTGTTGACGTTGCAAGTCGCGCGAACGGGCGCGCAGCAGGAGACCGGCTTGATGTGGGTCACAGCGTTGGCGCCGCACACCGGCATGGTCTTCGTCTTCCCAGGCGACCAAGCCGAATCGGTCTGGATGAAAAATACGCTAATTCCACTCGACATGATTTTCGTCGGCGCCGACGATCGCGTCCGTAAGATTTTCGAGAACGTACCGGTCGTCGCGCCGACGTTACCCGACGGGAACATTCCCTTGGAAAGTGCGAGTGCAAAGTACGTCATCGAACTTCCCGCCGGCGAGGCCGCTCGAGACGGAATCGTGCCTGGGACGTTGCTCGGCGATCTCGTCTAGTCGATCGATGCCCGAACTGCCCGAGGTCGAGACCATTTCTCGCGGTCTTGCAAACACGATAACCGGCAAGACCATCGCGCGGGTCGAGGTCGGTTGGAAGAAAATCGCCCTCGCCCCCAAAGGCGTTCGATTCGAAAAGGCGCTGCCGGGCGAGACGATTTTGCGGGTCTGGCGCCGAGCGAAATATAGCGTTATGGATTTGAGCTCGGGGCACCGTTTGGTAACCAGCCTTCGAATGACCGGTCGCTTGATCGTCCAGGCCGCCGCCGACCCGCCCTACCCGTACGGCCACGCGATTTTGTACTTTACAGATGGTTCGCGGCTGGTTTTCTCCGAGATGCGCAAGTTCGGCCGGATGCGCTTGGTCGAGCCAGACGAGGCCTGGGATGTCGATTTGGGCGTCGAGCCGCTGGATAAGGCCTTTACTCCGCAAGCCTTTATCGGTATGCTGTCCGGGCGGACAACGCCGATCAAGGCGTTGCTCCTCGATCAGCGGCGCATCGCGGGCATCGGAAACATCTATGCATGTGAGGCGTTGTGGGAGGCTCGGATTCGTCCGGATCGCCCTGCAGGCAAGCTGACCACCCCGGCGATTGCTCGACTGCACGACGCGATCGTCGACGTTCTCAACCGCGCCATCGACATGCGCGGCTCCAGCGTTGACGACTATGTAGATGCGGAAGGCTTAACTGGCGGGTTTCAAAACGTGCTCTCGGTTTACGGTCGTTTGGGCCGCCCGTGCGTACGTTGCGAACGCCCGATCGTACGCACGGTGCTCGGTGGGCGCGGAACCTGGTGGTGTCGAGGATGTCAACGATAGCGACGCGCGGTTCGCAAAAAAATATATTGTAAGGTAGGAACCACACCATCTCAACGCTTGAAATCGCTCCCGCTCAACACGAAGAAGAAGATCAACTCGCCCTCGAACAGCGTCTCTACGAAGAGTCGCTCAAGGTCCTGGACGAAGGCCAAGTTTTAACCGGCGTCATCGTCCAAAAAGACAAAGACGAATTGCTCGTCGACGTCGGCGGCAAGTCCGAAGGCGTGCTCCCGTTCCGCGAGCTTTCGCTTGCGATCGAACCCAAGGAACTCAAAGTCGGCGACACGCTCGAAGTGATGATCCATCGCATCGACGAGATGGACGGAACCTTGTTCCTGTCCGAACGCCGCGCGCGCGCGCTCAAGACCTGGGAAAAGGTCATCGGCGCCCACGACAACGACGAAGTGATCGAAGCCACCGTGACGCAAGTCGTCAAGGGCGGCGTGCTGGTCGATCTGGGTATGCGCGGCTTCGTGCCGGCATCGCAGATTCGTCGGCAGCCGGTCGGTAATCTCGACGAACTCGTCGGCCAACGTTTGCGTTTGAAAGTGATCGATCTGGATCACAAGCGTCACCGCGTCGTGCTTTCGCAACGCCTCGTGCTCGAAGAAGAACTCCAGCAAAAGAAGCAAGAGCTGCTCGATACGATGGAGATCGGTCAAATTCGCGAAGGCATGGTCGTTCGGCTCGCCGATTTCGGCGCGTTCGTCGACTTAGGCGGTATCGACGGCCTGATCCACAACAGCGAACTCTCGTACGCGCGCATCAAGCACCCGTCCGAAGTCGTGAAGATCGGCGACGTCGTTCAAGTCGAGATCATGAAGTTCGACGCCGAAGCCAAGAAGGTCAGCCTGTCGCTCAAGCACGCGCTACCCGATCCGTGGGATCAGTTTGCCGACAAACTTGTCGAGGCCAATCAGGTCGTCGCGCAGGTCGTCAAGACGACTCCTAACTACTTGCTCGTCGAAATCGTTCCGGGAATCCTCGCGATGGTTCCCAAAGGCGAGTTCGATGCGTCGGTGCAGTACAACCCCGGTCAAGACATCGACGTAACGCTGCTGACGATCAATCAGCAGACGCGCCGCATCACCGCGTCGATCCAGCACGTCGCCGACGTTCCTCCCGAAGAGATCGAGAAATTCGTCGAGGAAGACACCGCCGTTCCGGAGATTCCGGAAATTGCAGTCGCCGATCTCGAACCCCTCGAAGAGCCCCTCGCCCAAGCGGTCGAAGAAGCTCCCGACAATACGCCCGAATCCTTCGACGCGGAATAAACGCCGATCGATCCCAAATGAAAGCGGGGTGCGAAAGCGCACCTCGCTTTTTTTTGCGTACGGGGCGGCTAGGTCGCCGTCGCGAAGGCGCCCACATGAGAATCGGGCTGACCGGTGGCATCGGGAGCGGGAAGAGCGAGGTTGCCAGGGTCTTCGAGCAGATGGGGGCTTTGGTGATCGATACGGATCTGCTCGCCCGCGACGCCGTTGCGCCGCAGAGCGACGGGCTCCGTGAGATCGCTCGCGTTTGGCCTCGAGTCGTCCGCGACGGCGCGCTGGATCGCGCGGCGCTCGCCGACATAATTTTTGCCGACCCCAATGCGCGCGAACGACTCAACGGCATCGTGCATCCGCACGTCCGTCGACTGGCATTGCAACGCGAACGTTTTGCCAAGCCCGGACAGCCGATCGTGCAAGTCATTCCGCTGCTGTTCGAAACCGGACTCGACAAGAGGATGGACAAGAACGTCGTCGTCATCGCACCCGACGAAGAGCGCATCGCACGCGCGATGCTGCGCGACGGCAGCGACGAAAGCAGCGTGCGCGCGCGCATCGCCGCACAGATCGATCCGAGCCTGGCGCGCGAACGAGCCGACTATGTCATCGAAAACGACGCCGATCTCGCGCGCTTGGAAAAGCGTGCGAGGTCGGTCTTTGCGTCGTTAGTGGAAGGACGCTAATTTCACGGCGTTGACGCCCATCGCCACCGCGATGTCGTAGAACAGCTGATTGGAGATCTTGTGATACGAAGCATCGGCGGGCTCGCCGTATTTGGCGTCGATATCGCTCATGACTTGCATGTGTACCTTGTGTGAAACCGCTTTGTCGAGCATGAGACCCGTCCAAAACGTTCCGTCATCGGCGGTTCCGGCTTGTACCAACGCCACGGCAAGATCGTGGTTGCTCAGCGTTGCCGGCGCGGGAAACGTGATGTTGTCTTTACCGGCGCGGTTCCACGCGTCGTTGACGGCGTAGTCGAAGACTTTGGTGAATCGATCCACGTCGGGGACGCCGTACTGGGTCTTGAGTTTGGCCACTTCGGCGGTGACGGTATCTGTGCCGACCAGGGCGTTGAGCGTGCGTACCGTCGAGAAATTGCTCGGCGTTCCGCCAACGGCGAGCAGTTCGGCGGTGACGTCGCCGACCGGGGACCCGCTGTAAATTGGGCCGCCGTAGCGATTCATCTCTCCTC
>DATKGB010000072.1:0-4913 GCA_035544315.1 Verrucomicrobiia bacterium | reverse complement strand
AACAGAGTGAATAGACGGGTTTTCGCTGGCTAGTTGGTGGCTGCGTTCGCGCTGGGTACGCCGCGCCGGCGTTTGCCTGGCACGCGACATCAGTGGGAGGCGCAAGTCGGTTCTCGCCGCGGCGTTCTCTCTATAATTGATCGCTGCGAAGAATCCATCTTTGGCACCATTGGGCTAAACCAAGCAAGGGCTCTTCCGGGTCCCGGGTAGAACGGGATATTGATGGCTGATCGAGATATCCGATGGAAGTGGCTGTTGCTGGGAGCCTGTGCGCTGGCGCTCGCCATATTGTTCAGCCAATTTTTGGATTTTGCAGGCTTCGGCGGCGCGCCTTGGTTCGGTTTTTGGGACGATACGTATGTGTCCACGAGCCAGCCCTATGTCGTCTCCGTTTTTCAGCCGCGCGCCGGGGGAGCCAGCGACGTAGCCGGCCTGCGCGACGGCGACCGTGTCGATCTGCGCGAGCAGAGCCTGGATGCGCGCGTCGCCGTGATGTGGCAACTGATGGGAACGCGCCCTACGCAGATCGTCGTTCACCGCAACGCGACGACGTTCGGCAGAAGCATCATCGGCAGCAGCGTATTCGGTACCACGTCGCAGTGGAAAGCTCCGAATTTCATCATCCGAGGTCTTGCCTGTCTGTGGCTGCTCGGCACCGCGTTTCTCATAGCGATTCGCCGTTGGTGGTCCTTCGAAGGCCGCGCGCTCGCGTCGTTTCTGGTCTGCGTGACGCTCGCTCAGGTCGTGCGACCGCTTGGGTACGTCTTGCCCAACCCATATGCGACCTTGGGCATGTACGTCGTCTCGAGCGCATTCGCGCTGGGAGCCTCGCTGCTCTTAATCGGCCTATGCTCGCGATACGGCGCACGATCGACCAAGCGTCGGATCGTCGATTGGTTCGCGTACGCGACAAATACAATGGTGTTTATCGTGGCCGTCGCTGGAGCTATCGCACTCCTAACGCTGTGGACGGATCCACGCCCACTGGTAAACGGAACGTTCGAAAGCCTCCTGGCTGCGGTGGGGGGCATCTTCGTCGCGATCGTCGCGGCCATGGCCGTAGTCAGTACGCCGATGCAAGACCGCGCTCGCGCCGCCTGGTTACTGCTTCCGCTACCCGTCGCACTTCTTGCGGGCGTCGTCATCGGCAACATCAGCCAGTTGATTGCTTCGTGGTACTTGCTGATCATTTCCTACATTGTCAGCAGCCTCGTCTTGTTGCTCGCTGCGTTTCTTGTCACCTACGCATTGTTTAGCCGTCGCGTCTTCGACGCAGGCTTTCTGATCAGTCGAACGATCGTCGTTTCCACCGTATCGCTGATCGTCGTCATGGCATTCGTGCTGCTCGAATGGGGACTGGGCGCCCTCCTCACCGGCGCGAGTCATGCTACCGGCGTCGTTGCGAATGCCGCGCTGGCCCTGGTGCTGGGCGTTTCGCTGCGATTTATTCACAAACGTATCGACGGTTTCGTCGATGTCGTCATGTTTCGCAAGCGTCACGAGGACGAACGAGCGCTTCGCGATTTTTCAAAAGAGGCGGCCTTCGTTACAGAGCAGGACGCGTTGCTCGATCGGACGTTGGAGAACATTCGCGAACACACCGATGCGCGAGCCGCCGTCATTTTGTTGGTGGAAAATGGCGCCTATCGCGCCGTCCGACATTTTGGTGAAATCGCAGCCGAGGTCGGCGTTAACGATCCTGCCATCCTCGCGCTCAAGGCGCGGCACACGCCGATCGACCCGCATCGGTATACGACGGCGCTCAACGGAGATCTCGCGCTGCCGATTGTCACTCGCGGTCAACTCCTGGGCGTGCTGCTGTGCGGCGAGCGTGCCAGCGGTGAAGCGTACGCCCCCGATGAAGTTGAGACGCTCGCAGAAGTCGCACGCGGTGTTGGCACCGCTATCGATGGCCTCCGGAGCGGCCTCGACTCGGATGGCATCGCCGAACTCCGCAACAGCATCGCTGCGCTGCGTACGATCGTCGAGCAGCGCTTACCGGAATACGGTTAAGGAGAACCAGAGATGACACCCGAGATCGTGAACAGCCTTGCGGCGGTGGGGAACTGGACATTTTTATCGGAGAAGGGAAGACCAGCGTTCCGCATAATGACCGCAACCGCAAGGTCCAAAGCGCCCCGCAGATTATGAATCACGCCGCCGATGATCGGCGCGAATTCGTCAGGCGGAAACAATTTTTCGCCCCGCACGACCCACAGGATGTACCCGGGCTCAGAGTCGCCGCGACAATTGTATAGACTTGCGCCTTCATGAATCGCTCCAGAAGGACGTGCATCTCGATAATGTGCGTTTCGGCCCGGCGTAACTTAAGCTCTGGGCCGCGAAAGTTTTCCTTCGGCCTCATCCCTTGCGCGTTAGCGCAAACCAACGTGCAGCGCAGACGCTAGCGGTTACTGTGCGGCTGGCAGGCCGTTGACAGTCATTTCCTCGGTTACCTGCATGGTCCAGAGCCCGCATGGTGGCAAGGTGCCGCTCACAATTTCAAGGCGCTAACCGCGCGGAGAAAGAAGGTGGAGCAGCAGAGGTGGGACGCCAGATGCTAAGCACCGCCGCAGAGCCGCTTTCTCCGCGCGAGCACTTAGCGCCAGCGAGTTCAATACGGCCGCTCGTTGCCGTGATGATGCTGGTCGCTACGATTCTCTTCGTGCTCTTCGACAGCGCCGCCCTCGTCACGGTCTGGAAAGGGTCGATCGAATACCAGGGCGCTGACTTTACCCAGCAAGGCTCAAAAATCGTCGTAGCCGACGTCACGGATCCGGCGTTGTATCGACGAGGCGTGCGGCCCGGACAAACCATCAGCTGGCAGGGGCGATCCGAATGGCGCGCGGCCTATCCCCGGCCCGGCGACACGGTGCAAGTGAATACGCCTTCGGGTGCCGTACCGGTGCGCGCAACGTATCAGACTTTTGGCCCGGCTTTGGCGGCCGTGGCAGTTACAAGCATTTTGGGTTCCATCGCCGTGCTGATCTTCGCCGGCATCCTCTGCTACCGCAAGCCCGGCATCATGACGATAGCCTTCTGGCTCTTCGTCGCAGTCGATCTCAACGTCGGCTGGCTGATGAACGTCTACGCCCAAGCGCCCGAACCTCTGGGCTACGCCTTGGTCTTGTTTCATTTTTGCCGTTCTCGGCGGCTGGAGCTATTATCCGCTGGTGTGGTTTGCGCTGCGCTTTCCGGACGATCGCATTACCGACAGAGCGATGCGCGCGGCAGACTACTGCTGGACGGCGATAAGCATCGTAGCCTTGGTGTGGTTTTTCTTCGCTCTGTCCCGCGCGACGTTCCCCGGGGCGAGCCTGGGAGCGCCGGGGGAGAATCAATTTTGGCGCTACACGCTCCCGCAAAATATTCCAAATGTGGCCGGTATTGCGGCGTTTCTGTGGGTGTACGCGCGCTCCGGCGAAGCGACGCGGCAGCGCGCTCTTTGGGCGGTCGTCGGTTTCATGCTGATGATTGTGTTCGAGACAATCGGCAATTTCGCAACGGAGGTTACACCCGAACTTTATTTCGCCGGCAACATTGCCCTGATGCTCGCGGCATTCTGCCCCTTGGCACTCGCGTATGCCGTGCTACGTCACCATTTACTCGACATTTCCTTCGTCGTCAATCGCGCACTCGTGTATACGGCTCTGACGGCGCTTATCGTGCTCATCGTCGGCTTCGTGGATTGGCTAGCAGGCAAGTATTTGTTCGAGACGCGAGCGGCCTTAGCTGTAGAAGCGACTGTTATTATCGGTTTGGGCTTCGTTCTACAGCGCGTTCACGGTGCGTTGGAACGCGTGGTGGACCGTGTCATTTTTGCAGCACGGCATTCGGCGGAGCGCCACATTGAGCGAGTCATTGCCGGACTTGCCTACGCGAGAACACACAATGTGATCTTGCAGGCGGTTGTAGAGGAACCGCGCGTGGCGCTGGATCTGACGTCTTGCGGCGTGTTCATTGACAATGGCGATGCGTTCGCGCTGAAGCTCCAATGGGGCTGGACGACCGGCGAGAACGCGAGAGTCGAACGTGACGATCCCCTCGCCCGACTACTTCTTTCCGAGCGCCGCGTCATCGTTATCGGAGAGGCGTACTGGCACTCCGGTGTCACGGGTCTGACGGCCGGCTCTTTAGACATTGCCATACCGCTTTTTTCGCGCAACGATCTTCTCGGCATCGCGCTCTACGGTGGGCACCGCAACGGCTCGGCAATCGATCCGGAAGAACGCAAACTGTTGCAGCGGTTGTGCGATGCTGCGGCCGTTGCTTACGAAGCGGTCGAGTTAACCCAGGCGCGCGAGGAACTCGCTGCGATGCGTTCCCGGACAGCGGCCTCGCTGGAATCCAACGTCACGCTTGGAGCATAGTCCCGGCAGGAGGTATGTAATGAAGACATACGGCGTTTCCCGATTTAGTCTCCCGAGCGAACCAGGCCGCGGCTGGCGGCAACCTTCATGTTGCGGTCGATGGCCTCGACCGCATGCTTCGGCCTTCCGGTACGAATAGCAGATAGGCTCGTTTCTCCCGTCTCGCCCTGCCGTCTGTGTTGCACGGTGTGTTGCACGGAGCGCCTACCAAAGAAAAAAGCCCGTGGTTACGGGCTTTAAGTGGTAGCGCCAACGAGAATCGAACTCGTCTCTTCGCCGTGAAAGGGCGACGTCCTAACCGATAGACTATGGCGCCGTGGACGGCAGACCTTACGCTACCCGAGGGGGTCGACCCCTGTCAACGGGAAGGGTCGACGATGGAACTTCGCCCGCGCCTGCTCGATCTGGCCACAGCCGTCCCTGCCTATGCACTCGACCAGGACGACGTTATGAAGCGGGTCCAAGCCCAGTTCGGGTCGCGCTCGGCCGTGGTCGAGCGGCTGCTTCCGGTCTTTGCCAACACCGGGATCGAGCGGCGTTACT
>DATKGB010000071.1:0-3995 GCA_035544315.1 Verrucomicrobiia bacterium | reverse complement strand
TGTTGGAAAGACAGAAAATGGCCGTAGTGAAATTCCTTATCGGGGCGTACGTCGGGGGAAATAATCCGCGCGTCGACCTGGCGGTTTCTAAGATCGAGGCCGCGCGCCACTTCCTGCACCAAGGCGTCTACGAGACCGCTTCGTACGACGATTCCGTAGCCGGTCTGAGCGTCGCCTGATGCGCAAGTTCACGTTCGGGCTGCAAACGGTATTCGACCATCGCCGGCGCATCGAGGACGAACGCCAGTTGACGCTGGCCGAGAAGCAGCGCCATCTGGAGAAAGTGCAGGCGCGTTTGGAGGAACTCAACGGCGAGTTTCGTTCCCATTCGGAAGTTTTGCGCCGCGATCATCGTGCGCTATCGACCGAGGACTTGCGCCTGCACTACGGCCACCTGGATTACCTAGATCGGGCGATCGCCGCGCAAATACGCGTTGTGGCCGAGCGCCGCGCCGCCATCGAGTGCGCGCGGATCGATCTGCTCGTCGCCAGCAAAGATCGCAAGATGATGGAGAAACTCAAGGCGCACCGCTTCGAAGCGCACCAAGACGAGGAACGGCGCATCGAGCAAGAAGAGCTCGACGACGGAAACGCTCGTCGTTACGATCAGGCGAAACAGAATCTGGGAGAAGCCACATGATCGCTCCTTGACGGCGAAGAAAGCCTCGCCGACGACAAGACACAGCTCTTGGCCAAGCAACAGCAGATCGGCCAATCGCAAAGCCAAATCGATCGCGATACGGCGCCGCAGGCGTCGGCCACAAACGTGCGATCGGTAACGCAGGAAGACCCCGCGTTGCAGCGGTAGTACGTAACCCGACGAACGTTTCGTCGAACCGCCGCCGGGCGGTTCTTTTGTTTGTGGAGAGGGAGAGGATGCAGCCAGGTTTGACGGTGCGGACGCGTACGATCTCCGCGGATCTGTTGACCCCGATCGGGACGTACCTGGCATTGGCGCGGCCTCGAGAGGCATGTCTGCTTGAATCGGTCGAACACGGCGGACGCATCTCGCGCTACTCATTTATCGGTCTGGATTATCTAGCCTCGCGGACCTTTGAGGCGGGAGCGCAGATGCTCGATGAAGTGCGTACGTTCGTCCGACCGTTCCGCCCCGATGGAGACGAAAGCTCGTTGGGCGGGGCCCTGGTCGCGTTTGCCTACGATGCGGCCAGGCCGTTCGCGCGTTTACCGCGACGCGAAGCGTCGGCGCCCGAAATGCCCGACGGCTACGTGGCGATCCCGGGAACCTGGCTGATCTTCGATCATTTCAGCGATCGCTTGACGATCTGGGCGTCCGGGCACGATGCGCCGGAAATCGATGCGCGTATCGACGCGCACATCGCGCGTCTGCTCTCTGCGGGCGCTCGACTTCCGCGCCCGGTCATCGGGCGCGGGCACGTCTCGCGCTCGCTGGGTCGCGACGAGTTCCTCGATTTGGTCGAACGAGTAAAACGCCGGATTTACGACGGGGATATATACCAATTGCAACTCGGGATTCGCTTCGGCGTGGACGTGGCCGGCGGCGCCTTCGAGATCTATCGCGCGCTGCGCTCGCGCAATCCGTCGCCATATATGTTTTATGTCGATGGGCCGTTTGGCCAAGTGTTTGGGGCTTCTCCGGAGTTTTTGGTCCGTTTAGAGGGGCGTCTCGCGCGCATTCGGCCGTTGGCCGGTACGCGCTCGCGGGGCAACGACGATGCCGCCGACGCGCGCGTCGCCGCCGAGTTACTGGCCGACGAAAAGGAACGAGCCGAACACGTGATGCTGGTCGATCTGGCTCGCAACGACCTGGGTTCGGTCTGCGAGTTCGGGTCGGTCCGGGTCGGCGAACTGATGCAGATCGAACGCTACAGCCACGTCATGCACATCGTCTCCGACGTCACGGGCACCTTACGCGAAGGCCGCGATGGCCTGGACCTGTTCGCTGCAGGCTTCCCCGCGGGAACCGTTACGGGCGCACCCAAAGTGCGAGCGATGCAGTTGATCGACGACCTCGAGCCGGTCTCGCGAGGCTTCTATGCCGGCTCGATCGGTCGCTGGTCGTTCGGCGGCGACTTCGATTCGTGCATCACCTTGCGCAGCGTGCACGTGCAAGACGGACGCGCCTATTGGCAGGCATCGGCCGGAATCGTTGCCGATAGCGATGCGGCCGGCGAATACGAAGAGGTGCTGCACAAGACCAGCATCGCACGCGAAGTGCTGGGGGTCAGGCTGTGAAGATATTGTTTATCGATAACATCGATTCGTTCACGTACAACGTGGTGCACCTTCTAGCTGCTGCCGGCGCGGCTCCCGACGTCCTGGAAAACGACCGGCCCGAGCTGCAGCCCGAACGCTTGGACAAATACGATGCCTTGGTCGTCGGCCCGGGGCCGGGCGCCCCGGCCATGTATCCGGCGATGCTCGACGTGCTGCGCTGCGCAATCGAGCGGTCGATGCCGGTGTTTGGCGTTTGCTTGGGCCTGCAGGCCATCGGCGAGGTCGTGGGCGCTTCCGTCATCCATGCACCTGCCCTTATGCACGGGAAGGTCTCGCGCATCGAACACGACGGTACCGCAATCTTCGCGGGCCTGCCCAGCCCGTTGACGGCGACCCGTTACCACTCGCTGTGCCTGGATCCGACCACCGTACCGCCATCGCTGCGCGTTCTGGCCACCAGTCCCGACGGCGTCGTTCAGGCAATCGCCCACCGCGAGCGGCCGGTCTATGCCGTGCAGTTTCATCCCGAATCGGTCCTGAGCGAACATGGTGGGGCGCTCGTTGCCAACTTCCTCCGGTTGGCGCAAGCGCGCTAAAGTTGTACTTGCGGGCTCGGGTCGAAGCCACGATCGTCTCGATCGCACAGATTTCTTACGGCGATTTCATTTCATCCATCCTCTCGCTTCGCGAATTGG
Source organism: Verrucomicrobiia bacterium (assembly GCA_035544315.1). GTDB lineage: Bacteria > Vulcanimicrobiota > Vulcanimicrobiia > Vulcanimicrobiales > Vulcanimicrobiaceae > JALYSX01. The sequence continues at coordinate 1,101 of DATKGB010000071.1, read as the reverse complement.
TCGGCCTGCGTCCAGGTGACGTCGTGGTCTTCGACAAACCGACGAGTGAGCCGTTGGCCGTCAGGGTCAACAAAGGGTCGTCAGTAACGAGGATTTATAAAAACCGATGCCCGAGATAAAACAACTCAGCGATTCGATGCTTGCCGCCGGCGCGACCGTGCTGGGTCGATTGGTCGTTTCCCCAATTGCCGTCGCGATGTGCGAGCAGTTTGCCAAGGATGTCGGCGCATCGGCTGACGGCGTACACGCCGAACTCTGCACCGACGCGACGCTGCTGCCTCCCCCGCCGTTTGAATCTTACGAGGACGACGTGTGGGTCGGGACCGACGTTGCCCCCAGAATCGCCGTTGAAGTCTTGATCGCGCGCGGCGAAGTCGTCGTCGACGACACGTACGCCGTAAAGATCAGCGAACTCAACCCGTCCGGCGGATAAGTCCAAACGATGGCCGTCGATTGGTTCAACTACTTCGTCGTCTTAGTCGTCGTAGGCCTCATGCTGCTAGGGCTCTACGTCATCGTGCGCGGGCTGTCGCGCGGACGGCTGCTGTCCTCGACCGGCAAACGCCTTGTGACGGTCGTCGAATCGACCCCGGTTGCGCAAAACACCGCCGTCCACGTCGCTAAGGTCGGTTCTCGTTATCTGCTGATCGGCGGCGGCGCCGGTCATCTCACCGCCTTGGGCGAGATTCCCGCCGAGGAAGTGGAGCAGTGGTTGATCGAACAGCGCGCGCTGTTCGCGCAACAGACGCGCCCGTTCGCCGCTTTGCTCGCGGCATTGCGGGGCAAGCCGCGGTGAAGTTCCGCCAGACCACCGCGACGTTGTCGTGCAAGTCGCGAAATGGACATCGTGATGCGGGCGTAGCGATGCCGCGCGCGGGAACCGCTTGGGTTGAAAAACGAGACCCCTTGGCCTTCGCTCTCTTTTACGCTGCGGCCAAGGGGTCTCGTTTTTCAACCTAGGCGTTTCCCTCGCTTGATTTTGTCATGCCGAGTTTGTCGACGGCGCGAACTCATTCTGCTGATGTTCACGTGCCTAGACAGCGTCGGAGACAACCAATACGGTCCCAACCCCAAAGCGACCGTCTTACCGGGCCCCTCTCC
>DATKGB010000070.1:0-8087 GCA_035544315.1 Verrucomicrobiia bacterium | reverse complement strand
GAGGAACAATGGGCGCCGGCGATGACCTTACGCGCCTCTTCGGCGCAGCGCAGAGCAGGCTGCGCGCGCCGATGGAGCGGCTGTTCGTGCGTTTGCGGATGCCGCGCTTGACCGTGACCGGCAAGGATCTCGAAGATCGGGAAGGACGCGACGCGTTGCGCGCCCTGGTCAGCGAGCTACTGGCCGATCCGCCGGCGCGTTCTTACGATCGCCCGACGGGACTGGTGCGTTTGCAGGGGCCGGTCAACCTGGACGCCATCCGCGCGTTGATGCCCTCCTTAGAGACCGATCCGTTGGGCGCGGTGACGCCGTGGCTAATCAATGGGCAACTGCTCGGCACCGCGATCGTCGCGGGTTCGACGCATTCGGATCTGTTGGGACAGTATCGCAGCGAACTGCTGGGCGTACTGGCCAAACTCTCCGAATTGCCGATGCCCGAATTCCATCGGGTGTTAACCTCCAGCGTGAATCGCACGCTCGACGAAGCGCTGGCGGCCGTGCTGGACGTCCTGCGCGCCGCCGCGCACCTTGCCGTCGAATAGCGTCTTCGTCGTATTGGTGGTCGCGTTCGCGGTCGGCGCGATCGTCTTTGGCATTGGAACCTCGCTGCTGCGCGGTCGGCGTAGCGACGGCCAATCGACGTTGCCATGGATGGCGGCCCTCGGAGACGAGCGGGCTTACGAACCCGCCGAACGCATCGAATTGATCGAGCGCTTGGCCATGGTCGGGCAGCCGTGGTGTGTGGAACTCTTAACGCGCGCCGCGGACGAAGAGGGAAATGCGCGCGTACGTCGCGCCGCGCGCGAGGCGCTGCTACGCTGCGATCGGCGCTAGGGCTTCGCGTGCGGCTTGAAGTATTGGATCAAGATCTCTTGGGCAATCGGTGCTGCGATCGATGCGCCGTAGCCTCCGGAGCGATCGACAAAGACGGCCATCGCCAACTTTGGATGCGCGGTCGGCGCCCACGCGACAAACCACGTCGTATTTGGGCCGTAGCCGCCGGCGGTTTCCGCGGTGCCGGTCTTTCCCGAGAACGGGAGCCCCGGGATGGCTAGACCGTAAGCGGTGCCGCCCGGATCGGTGACCTTGGCCATGCCCGCGCGAACGGCCCCCAACGCTTCTTGCGTCGCAGGAACGTGGCGAATGATGCCATCGCCGAAGCGACGCACGACTTTGCCTTCCGGGTCGCGCACGGCGCTGACGACGTGGGGAACCCACAGCGTTCCGCCGTTGATGACGGCGCTGGCGACGTTGACGATCTGCAACGGTGTGGCTTGCATGGCGCCCTGTCCAATTCCTAAGAAGCACGTATCGCTGGGTTCCATCGGAAGCCCGGTCACCTTCAACGACCACGCGTTGGTCGGCCAGTTGCCGGCAATCTCACCGGGCAAGTCGATGCCGCTTGGCTTATTCAATCCAAAGAGGAGGGCCCACTTACGCAACCGCTCTTGACCCAAGCGCCAAGACATCTGGTAGAAATAGCCGTCCGACGACGCCGCCAACGCGGGAATGAACGTCGTGCGTCCCAAGCCGCTCGAGGCGATGTCGCGCGCGAGGTAGCCGCCGCAGTTCCAGTAACCGCTGTCGTACACGATCTCGTTGACCTTGACCACGCCTTCGCTGATGGCGGCGCTCCCGGTGACCATCTTGAAAGTCGATCCGGTCGGCGTCGCCGCGGCGACTGCAAAGTCGTAAAGCGGATTGGCTGGATCGGCCAGGTACGACTCGATCCGCTTGTCGTCTTGAGTGGCAAAGGCGTTGGGATCGAAGTTCGGATAACTCGCTAATGCGAGGATGCCGCCGGTATAGGGATCTTCGACGACGACCGCAGCCGAAAGTTTTCGGCCCAGCGCGCGGTCCAGCGCGCGAAGATGCCCTTGGAGCGCCGATTCGACGATGGCTTGCAGACGCCAATCGACGGTCAGGACCAAACTGTCGCCCGGCGTCGCCGGTTTGACGGACAGTTTGATGCCGGGCACGGCGTTGCCGGCGGCGTCGACCACGATGCGCTGGCCGCCGGGCGCGCCGCGCAGCAGACGATCGTACTGCGCTTCGAGGCCATCTTTGCCGATCACGTCGTTGGGCGAGTAGCCCTGATGCTTGAGAGCGGCGTATTCGCTTTCGCTGATCTGTCCGACGAAGCCGAAGAGATGCGATCCCGCCGTCCCCATCGGATAGTCGCGAACGGGTTGGGCTTCTAAGTCGACACCCGGAAGATCGCCCAACAGTTCCGACAGCCGCGCGACTTCGGGAATTTTTAGATCGCTGGCCAGCAGGATCGGGCCGTAGGGTTCTTGCGATGCGACCTCGGTGAAGTTCGCATAGTCGATGCCGCGATGATGCAGCAGGCGGTGCTGCAGCGTTGCCGTCGGAACGCCGATCGCTCGCGAGAGTTGACCCAACTCCTTCCCAAGGTCGGTCACCTCGGATGGAATCAAGCCGACGACGAACGACGGGCTACTGCGCACCAAGACGCGGTCGTCGCGATCGTAGATGATGCCGCGCGGTGCGGCCACCGGGATCAGGCGCACCCGATTCTCCAATGCCGCGGCGCGATATTGCGCACCGTGGATAAGTTGGATTTGCGCCAAGCGAACGACCAGCGCGATCAGCGCGATCGCGATGACCGCAACGAACGTCGCCAGACGATACGGCGATCGTTGCCAAGGCGTGCGGCGCCGCTTTCCGATGATCATCCTGTGCGGTAGTTCTCCCGCCAGCGTCCCAGAAAGATGACGATGGCGATCAGCGCCGCGTTGAGCAACGCCTGCCACAACATTTGATGGAAGTGTAATCCCGCCATACCCGACGGGTAACCTTGCGCCGAACGCACGATCCAAAAGATCGTGTTGCGCAGCAGGGTCGCGACGGCCGCCATCGAGGCGGCCAGCAGCAAGGAATCGGCGAAAAAATTGCGCGACAGCATGCCGGCGAAAATCGCCACCAGCGTCGTCGCGATCGTCCACGCGCCGCCGGTTCCGGTCGACAACAGGTCGTCGCACAAGCCGGCGGCCAAGCCGTAGATCGCCGCGCGCCGCGTGTCGACGCGAATCGCGTAATAGACGACGGCGACCAGCACGGCGCTGGGAATCGCATCGCGTAGTGTAAACCAGCGCGCCGCGACCAGTTGGAACAAGAGCGCCGCCAGTAGCCAGAGCGTTGCCAGCCACCACGGCGGTCCCACGAACGGCGTGTCCGGACCGCTATTGCTCGTTGCTCGATACACGCGGTTTTATTTGCCTACGACGACGACGCGGTCGAGCGCGTTTAGATCGACGGCCGGCTTGACGACTGCGGTTTGGTACAAACCGGTGTCGCTGCGTTCGATCGCCGTTACCGTGCCGATAACGTTGCCGGAATGGAACGAACGCCCTTCTCCGGTCACCACGACGTCGCCCACATGCAGCGATGCGTCTTGCGAGACATATTCTACGCGTACGCTAGACAAGTTGCCTCGCGCGATTCCCCACCAGCGTCCGCGCTGAACGACCGCGGGAATGCGGCTGGTGTAATCGGTAATCAACAGGACGGTACTGCTCCACGGATCGGCTTCTTGCACGATCCCGACGATGCCGCCGCCGACCATCACGCCGTCATCTTTTTGCACGCCGGCGCGCGTTCCGGCATCGATGGTGAGCGAACGCGACTCGTTCTCGGGTGGAAAACCGATCACGCGCGCTTGCGCGACGACCCGATTGGCGGCGATCACCGGCTGTAGGCTCAAGGTTTGTGCATCGGCGGCAACACGTTCGTGCAGTTGCGCGTTTTGCCGAGCGAGCGCAACGTTCCGCGCGAGCAGCGTCTGGTTGTCGTGGGTGAGGTGCGGAAGCGAGAGTACGGCGGTCGCACCGTTGCGCACGGCATTGCCGGCTGACGAAGCGGTTTCTTCGACCAGCGCCAACACCGACGTACCCACCGCGGAGATCGGGCTGGGCGTTCCGCTGCGCGCTGCGGCAATTTGAACCAATGCGATAACCGCGGCGACGATGATGACGGCGATCACCGCAAAAAGCTTCCGTTCGTCCCGGTACGTCAAGCCCGAACTTTCGCCGCCGGTACGGCCAGACCCAACCGGCGCAGCGTTCGGACGAAGCGTCCTAACGGAAAGCCCATTACGGTATAAAAATCGCCGTCGATCCTCGCGACGAGCGCGGCGGCATAGCCTTGGATTCCGTACGCTCCGGCTTTATCCATCGGTTCGCCCGAATCGACGTAGTCGGCGATTTCGTCGCCGGTCAGGGTATGAAAGCGCACGCGCGTCGTCTCAATCTCTTCCACCGGCTCGGCGCTACCGGGCAGCCCGAGGGCGAACGCGGTGTGAACCAGGTGTTCGCGGCCCGAGAGCAGTTCCAGCATGCGGACGGCATTCGCACGATCGTGCGGCTTGCCCAGAGCGATCCCGTCGACATCCACCACCGTATCGGCGGCGACGACGAGCCAAGGGTAGGCAGCGCGAGCGGCGGCCGCTAGCTTTTCGCGGGCGTGTGTTGCGGCGAGCGCGGCTGGGCTGAGCTCGGGCAACGCGGGTTCGTCGTAGCCGCTGGCTACAACGTCGACCGTCAGCCCAAGCGAACGCAACAATTCCAACCGCCGCGGCGACGCACTAGCCAGGATTACGCGCTCGAGCTCCATCACACGCTCGTCCCCTTCGACAACTCTTCGACAAGCTCAGGACTTCGGCTTAGGGTGACCAATTGCGTCATGCTGACAAATTGCATCACGCTGAGATTGCTTGTGTCGTGTTAAAGTTTGTCGAAGCACGGAGGCCGACTTGGACGAAGCCGCTGTCGTGGTGGCCGCGTGGGTCGCGATGGGTCCAATGAATGACGCCGCCGTCGGGATCGGTTTCATATTCACCCTTGACGGTGATGGGCTGGCCGACGCGGACCGGAACGACGCCGGTGAAATCGGTATTGATCTCGACGCGCACGGTCTGCCCGCAATCGGAATTCAAACGCATCATCAAACCCTCGTGCGCGCCGCCCGCGCCAGTCGACGAGCCGAGCATTTGCGTAACGATCCCGCGCGCCACCACTTCAACATGCGATGCGCCAGCCGTCACTGCCTGACAAACCGCCGCATTATCCGGCGCATTCGACGCACAAGCCGTCAACGCCAGTGTCATGGCCAGTATCATGGTGAGCGTAGGCCCAAAGGGCCGAAGTCGAACCAGCGACGTATCGTTTGATTTCGTCGCTGGTTCGACTTCGCTCCCTCCGGTCGCTGCGCTCACCATGACACTCATGCCGAGCTTGTCGAAGCAGCGTAGAGGTTGTGGGCCTGGATATATTGCCAGACGGCATTGGGCACGAGGTAGCGCACGCTGCGGCCTTGGGCCAGCAGCGTTCGTACCAAAGTTGCCGATTCGGGGAGTTCGGGAAGGTTGAGCGTATCGATGCGCTCGCGCAGCGGCGCGGGAACAGCCGCCAGGACGCGCTGCAACGCGTCGCCGCCGACGCCCGAGCGCGGTGCGATCACGAAGCGTTCGAGCGCGGCCAACACTTCGTCGAAGCGTACCCACGTGTTGTTGACCACCGAATCGGCGCCGATGATGAACGTGAATTGCGCGTCGGGATACTTAGTTTGCAAACGCGGCAGCAAGTCGGCGGTATAGCCGGTGGCGGAGCCCAAGTCGCTATCGTCCAGCGCGAACGCCGGGTTGTCGGCGATCGCCCCCAGGATCATCGCGCAGCGATGCGCGTCGTCGACTTGCGCGGACGTACGATAGTGTTGGTTGTTGGTCGGAACGAACAGCACGCGATCCAGGCGTTCCAACAGTCGCGCGGATTCCGCGACGAACAGATGAACGTTGTGGATCGGGTCGAAGGTGCCGCCGAAAATACCGATCTTCACGAGTAGGTAAACTCGTAACTCACCACGCGCACGCTATCGCCCTCGACGATGCCCATTTCCAACAGCTTCTTTTCAACGCCCATCTTGGCTAGCACGCGCTCGAATCGCGCGAGCGCTTCGTCGGAATCGAAGTCGGTCATCTGCGCGAGCCGCTCGACGCGCTCGCCGGTCACGACGAACGTGCCGTCTTCGTCGCGCGAGATGTAGAACGCGTCTTGGGTCTTCAACGAGATGCGCGCGGGCGCCGGCAGTTCCAACTCGGGTAACGGTGCGGTTTGAATCGCCTGCCAAGTGGCGAAGAGTAGATCGTTGACGCCCTGCATGGTGGCCGCGCTAATGCCCATCGCGTCGGGAAAATGCTCGCGTAGCTCTTTCAAGCGCTCTTGCGCGTCTGGTAAGTCTTGCTTGCTCACGACAAGCAGGGTCGGCTTGCCGACCAACTGCGCGTTCCATTGTGAGAGTTCGCCCTCGATCACGGTCTTGTCGTGCAGCATCTCATCGAGCGTCTTGGCACCGTCGAGCAGATGCACCAGAACGCGCGTGCGCTCGACGTGCCGCAAGAATAGATCGCCTAAGCCCGCACCCGCATGCGCGCCTTCGATCAGGCCGGGAACGTCGACCATCACAAACGACGCCTCCTCGGAAATGCGCACGACACCAAGTTGCGGTTCGATCGTCGTGAACGGATAGTCGGCGATCTTTGGTCGCGCGGCCGAAACGACCGAAAGCAGCGTCGACTTTCCCGCGTTGGGCACACCGATGACGCCGCAATCGGCCAGCAGCCGCAACTCGAAGCGCAGCGTGCATTTCTCGCCGGGCTCGCCCTTCTCGGCGAAGTGCGGTGCCTGGCGTACGGCGTTGGCGAAATGTTGATTGCCCTGACCGCCGCGTCCGCCTTTGGCGACAAGCACGCGCTGACCGTTCTCGGAAAGGTCGGCCAAGAAGGCTTCGCTCTGCCCTTCAAACGCACGGTATATCAGCGTACCGATCGGAACCGGAACGATCGTATCGTCGGCGCTGCGCCCGGAACGATTGGAAATGTCTCCGGCTTTGCCCGAGGGCGCGGCGAAGACGCGCTTGAAGCGAAATTCCACCAAGGTCGAAAGTTCGGAGGTCGCTTCGATGTAGACGCTGGCTCCGCGCCCGCCATCGCCGCCGGCCGGGCCGCCGCGCGGCACGTACTTCTCGCGGCGCCATGCGATGATCCCGTCCCCGCCGTGGCCGGCGGTGGCTTCGATGGTCGCTTCGTCGATAAACTGCACGAGAGCTAGTTCGCCTTAAACAGAACGAGGGCCTCAAGGCCCTCGTAAGATTCGGGTCGCGAGCGGCCGATTAAGCGGCCGGTTTGACGCTGACGTGCTGTTTGTTCTTGCGCGTTGAGAACTCGATGTGCCCCTCGATCAACGCGAACAGGGTGTGGTCCCGCCCGATGCCGACGCCCGTCCCCGGATACCAGTGGGTACCGCGCTGGCGCAAAATGATGTTGCCCGCGATCACGTGCTCGCCCCCGAATTTCTTGACGCCCAGGCGCTGAGAGTTGGAGTCCCGGCCGTTGCGGGTAGAGCCGGCGCCCTTCTTGGACGCAAACAGTTGAAGATCGAAGCGGAACATAGCCGGTAGAGAATACCAGGCCCTCGCCTCACGGGTCAAGCGGAAACGCCGGGAATCCCCATATTGCGGATTCCCCATCAAGTGGACACAAGCCGGCCACTAGGCGGCCAACTCCGGGTGCTTGGATTGAAACCCCATGAGGGTCGCGTATCGCAGCCGTGGCTTGAAAACCCAAGCGGCTTGGGTTATAATCGGGTGAGTAGCGTTCGCTTCGGTGGGGTGCGGTTCAGCGTGTACCCCAAGGATCACCCACCGCCGCACGCCCACGCCTATGTCGGCGACGGTTATGTCATCATCGAATTGACGGCGGATCGAAGAGTCGTCGTTGTCGCGCGCCGAGACGCTATTGAGAATGCCAAGGCAAGCGAAGTCCGGAAAGTGCTGTCGCTCGCCGTCCAACATTTTGACGAACTCACGCGTTTATGGGAGATCGTGCAGACGTGAAAAATAAGGTGCCTTCGCGAATTGGCACAACCGACGAAGAAATCGAGGCGGCGATCGAGCGTGGCAAGATCTACATGCAGAACCCGCTTCGTCCGCGCGCTCTTGCCGTCGTGTATCTGCCGCAGGAAGACAAGATCGTTCTCACGCTTCCTACCGGCGCAGAACTCGCGATCCCTCGA
>DATKGB010000069.1:0-2578 GCA_035544315.1 Verrucomicrobiia bacterium | reverse complement strand
ATCCACGAACCAACCGGCAGGTTCAAATACGATCGCGACGCGAGCAGCCAGCGCAGACGGCCCTTGGACAAGTCGATCAGGGTGATGAGGAAGCGTGAAACCTCGGGTTCGTCTTCGGCGACGTGTAAGTCGTCGATGGCGATCAGGCCGGCGTGCGACTTAACGTGCGCGTACATCCAACCGGCTAGTTCGGCACCCGGGGTAGGCGACGACTGTGCCGATTCGAAGGCCCCGGTTACCGTCGCGCGCACATCGGGTACGACCGCGTTCAGCGCATCGGCGAAACCGCGAACGAAACCGAGCAGCGTCGCGCCGTCCGCGCGAACGTTGTACCGGACAACCGGCTCGCGCAGGGTGTCGATATATTGACGCAGTGCAGTCGATTTGCCGTACCCTGCCGGTGCTACGAGCATGACGATAGGGTGCCGCGCCGCCGCGATGATGCGATCGACCACCCGGGGCCGATCGATCGGCGTAAAGACGCCGCCGGTATCGATGCGGCCATCCGCGCGAACCGGGCGGATCATTTAGGCCAGCGCATCGATAGGCGGCTGGTATTCGTCGGTGCCGTCATAATAGCCGAGCAGATGCTCCTCCATCTTCAGCATGGCCAATTGTTGCTCCAAACGCAAGTAATCGTCCGCGTACTTGCTTCGAAAGCCGTCCAAATACACCTTGGAATCCCAGCACGTCGACGGTCAGATAGATGCCCGGGTCATCCTTGTGTCGGAACAGCCGGGTTCGGCGATAACCCGCGTGGCGCCCGAGAGCGCGGCCCAGGGTCCGGCGGAGCCGTACGCCAGAAAATTTCGATCATCGCCGGTCGCCGTCGGTCGTCATCACTTGAAAACACCCGGATCGGGAACGTCGGCGCGGCCGATTTGCGTGGCCAGAAAGTACGCAAGCAACGCGCCTTCCCAATGAAGACGCGGTTCGAGCCATTTTTTTTGCGCGGAACAATCGATTTCGCCGAGTTCGACGACCAGTGCGCCGCTACGCGCGCGGACCTGGCGAAAGCCGTAATAGTCGCTCAAGTTGCGCGTAAAGTTGTCCGGCATGAACCGAAACGGAAAATATCTGGCATAGAGCGTTCGCCAATTCGCCGCAGCCCAGGCGTCTTCAGGATGGTGATAGCCGATCGACGCGCCGGTAGAACATGGTTTGTCGTTGCCGTCGAAATGAACGAACGCGGCCGCCCCGACCGCGTAGTTACCCTCGAAGTCCGCGGGCAGACGCGCCACCGAGATCCCGTGCGCGCGCAGAATCAGCGTCGCCGCATCGGCCACAATCGGCGTCCAGGCGAGTTCGCCGGCAGCGCCGAGGTTGCACTGACGATGCGGAAAACGCGCACAACTGGCGGGACGCCCTTCGTGCCCGGCGCCGATGACGACGTCGACGCTAGTCGGCGTCGCGGCAGGCGTGGGCGACGCCAGCACCGCTGCCAGGACGAGCGCGGCGATCATGCAGGCGTCGAAACCTTCAACGTCTCGCGGTAAGCAATCATCCCGAGCGCCAATTGCAGTGCTTGCGCGGCATCCCCTTCCCGGGATTGGTCTAGCCGAAGATCTGTGTCTCGAGCGGCGCTGCATCGGCGAGGTGCTGCGTCGCTTGGTAGGCGCCTGCGGCGCTGGAGAACTTGGCCAGCCGGCGCTTGAGCCAGCGAGTCATGATCGCGACGTGCGCGACGAGTCGGCGGCTCAGGTGAGCGGCGGCGATCCATTGCTCTTCAGCGACGGCGGTCGAGATCAGTTCGACATCGGCGCAGAAGGTCCGAGCGCCGACCGAAATCGCGCCTTGGCGCAGGTGATCGCACATGAACAGCGTCGCACGCAGATCCGCGCGGCGGATACACTCGTTGAGTGTCCCGATGCCCTTGATGGCAGCCGGAAGCCAGACCGACTGCACGAACACATACGTAGGCTCGAGGTCGCCATCGAAGAATTCGGACACGCGATGAACGTCGCGCGTCGAAAACGGCGGCACCTGTCGGCGCGGTCGTTTAGCTTCAGCCTCCAATACAAGTTGACTATAGGCGCTCCGGCGACGGATTAGCAAGACAAAGTTCGCGAGAGACAGTAAAGGAAACGCAAAGATTCTGTTCGGGTTTTTGGGGTCAGGCCGCTTTGCTGCCGGCCCGGTGGCCGCGCACCGGCAGCGCCCGCGCGACCCCCGTATGCAGGTCGATGACCACGATGCCGGCGAGTTTTCCGGCGCGATGACCGCGTTTAGCCCACGCGCGCGCGCCCCGCAATCGCTCGAGGCGCCGGCCGTCCACCGGCAATGCGCGCCAGACGACGGCATGTAAACTTCCGTCACGCACGCGGACGATAGCATCGAACGGACGCGCCGCCGCACCGGTTGCCGCCAGGTCGCGCCGATGGACGCGGAAGAGCCGAGCGGTCACTTCGGCCGCACAGACCGTACGCATGACGCGCAAGATGCGATCGCGTTGCGCGAACAGCAATGCCGGACGCACGCCATCGGGCGCTTTCAATTGAACGGCTCGCTCGAAGCGCAGCAGCGCCTCTCGTGTTAAGGCGGGTAGCGCGGGGCGACGGCCCGAGCCCAGCGCCGCGAC
>DATKGB010000068.1:0-12121 GCA_035544315.1 Verrucomicrobiia bacterium | reverse complement strand
ACGAATGAAGAGCAACGACGATAAGTACGCCGAGCTGCAACGCAAGGGCGAACTCGCCGCGAATTCCGTCGGGACGCCGGCCATCGAGAAGCAGCACGAGCGCGGCAAACGAACCGCCCGCGAACGCGTCGACGCGCTGGTCGATCCCGATTCGTTCACCGAGTTCGACCGTTTCGTCGTCCATCGCGCCAACGCGTTCGGTCTAGACGAAAACGAATTTCTCGGCGACGGGGTCATCACCGGGCGCGCGACCATCGACGGACGCCAGGTCTTTTTGTTTTCGCAAGACTTCACGGTGCTGGGTGGATCGTTGGGCGAAGCCTACGCCGAAAAAATCTGCAAGGTGATGGACCTGGCGATGCGCACCGGATCGCCGATGATCGGCATCAACGACTCGGGCGGCGCGCGCATTCAGGAGGGCGTCGTTTCGTTGGGCGGCTATGCTGAAATCTTCTGGCGCAACGTTCAGGCCAGCGGCGTGATTCCCCAAATCAGCCTGATCGCCGGTCCCTGCGCGGGCGGGGCGGTCTACTCGCCGGCGATCACCGATTTCGTCATCATGACCCAGCAGATCTCGCAGATGTTCATCACCGGGCCGGAGATCATCAAGACGGTGACCGGCGAAGACGTCAGTTTCGAAGCGCTGGGCGGCGCGACCACCCACGCGAGCAAGAGCGGCGTCGCGCATCTGGTCGCAAGCGATGAGGACGATCTGTGCGACATCACCCGCGAGTTGCTCTCGTACGTGCCGCAAAATAACCTCGAAGATGCCGCTCCGATCCAAACCGGCGACGATCCGCAGCGGGAGATCCCCGAACTCGACGCCATCGTTCCCGAGTCGGCCAATAAGCCATACGATATGCACGCGGTGATCGAACCGATCGTCGACGATGGCAATTTCCTCGAAATCCACGCGCTGTTCGCGCCCAACATTATCTGTGGATTCGGCCGGGTCGCCGGTCAAAGCATCGGCATCGTCGCCAACCAGCCCAACGTCCTGGCCGGCGTGCTCGACATCAAATCTTCGATCAAGGCCGCGCGCTTCGTGCGTTTTTGCGACGCGTTTAACATCCCGCTGGTCACGTTGGTCGACGTGCCCGGGTTCCTGCCAGGAACCGACCAGGAGTACGGCGGCATCATTACCCACGGTGCCAAGTTGCTATATGCCTACGCCGAAGCGACGGTTCCCAAGATCACGATCATTACGCGCAAGGCCTACGGCGGCGCCTACGACGTGATGGCCTCCAAGCACATTCGCGCCGACGTCAACCTCGCGTGGCCGACGGCCGAAATCGCCGTTATGGGTGCCGAAGGCGCGGTCAAGACGATCTTTCGTCGCGACATCGCGGCCGCCGCCGACAAAGACGCCAAGACCAAGGAGCTGATCGACGAATACGTCGAGCGCTTCGCCAACCCGTACATCGCTGCGCAATACGGCTACGTCGACGACGTGATCGAGGCGCGCCGCACGCGCGGCGCGATCGCAACCTCGCTTGCGATGCTGCGCGGCAAGCGCGTCGAACGACCAAAACGCAAACACGGCAACATCCCACTTTAGGAGTACGTCATGACCTCCCGCAAAGAGTTTATTATCGCCTCGTCTGCAATCGCGGCGCTGACGCCACGCATCGCGCTGGGCGCTACGCCATCGGCATCGCCTACGGCAAAGCCAGCTACAGAGAAGGGCGTCCCGAAATTCGCGTTCGATCGCGCGGCGTTCGAGGCGATGGTAGATCGAAACGTCAAGCACCGGCACTCGTACGCGGCCACGGGGTTGTCGGACGGCTTAGTCCTCGACGCGATGACCAACGTTCTCGATGCCTACGAAGCGTCGCTCGGTGAAAAACCGGTTTCGGCCACCTCGGCCGGGGTGTTTTATCACGGAATGGCCGTCTGCTTAGGATTCAACGACAAGGTCTGGAACGATCTGTTCATTCCAGCGCTTCCTAAACTGGCTAAGCTCGGCCACTACGATTTGGGGAATCCGACCCAAGGGCAAGGCAATGGGTGGCTACATAAAGGCGGCACCTACGACGCTTCGATCGAGCGTCTGGGCGAGCGTGGCGCAGTATTTTTCGTCTGCAACAACGCCACATCGGGATTCGCTTCCACGCTAGCCGGAGCACTCAAGAGGCATCCCGCCGACGTCTACGCCGAGATGGTTGGCGGATTAGTTCCCAACGCTCTGCTCGTACCCGCCGGCGTTTGGGCGGTCCACGCTCTTCAGGAAGCTCACTTTACCTACCAGCAGACGACGTTGTGACCGCCGCTAAGAGGACGCGCCCGGCCTCGATGGTATCTAGATGAGCGTGAAACTGTTAGAAGGCAAGCGCGCGCTGGTCACCGGCGTGGCCAATCGCTGGTCGATCGCTACGGGCATCGCTAAGGCGCTCCACTCCCACGGGGCGCAGATCGCGCTGACCTACCAGGGCGAACGCGTCCGCGACGAAGTCGAAAAGCTCGCCGTCGAGCTCGGCGGCGGCCCGGTCGTCGAATGTGACGTCGCGTCGGACGCCTCGATCGCGGCCGTGAGTGCGGACGTGCGCGAGCGTTTTGGCCAACTCGACGTGCTGGTCCACTCGATCGCGTTCGTAAGAAAAGAAGATCTCGCGGGCAAAGTGTACGATACTTCGCGCGAGGGTTTCGCACAAGCGCTGGACATCTCGGCCTATTCCCTAATCGCCTTGGTCCAAGGTTTGCGCGAAAATCTCAATGACGGCGCTTCGGTAATGGCGCTGACCTATTTGGGATCGACGGCGATCGTGCCCAACTACAACATCGCGGGTATCTCCAAGGCCGCGCTCGAGTCGATCGTGCGTTATCTGGCATTCGACCTGGGCGACCGCGGCATTCGCGTCAACGCGATCTCGGCCGGTCCGATCAAGACTGCCAGTTCGCGCCAGGTCGGCGGGTTCTCCAAGATTCTGGATGTCGTTCCCAGGGTCGCGCCGCTCAAGCGCAACGTCACCGCCGAAGATGTCGGCAATACCGCCGTTTATCTCGCTTCGGATATGGCGCGCGCGATTACCGCCGACATCCATTTCGTCGATTCGGGCTATCATTCGATGGGCATGTATCCGCCCGACTTCGCGGGATGATCTCGTTTGTCGGAACGCAGCCTTCCGACGATGAGATCACCGCAATCCTCACCGCGCTGCAAACCCTCGACGTAACCGCGGCGGCGCCGCCGCAAACACCGACATCCGCATGGGCGCTGGCGATGCGTCACGACGAGTTAGACTACGACGACCTACGCGCGCTCGTCGCGCAGCGCTAGCATGTTCGATAAACTCTTAATCGCCAATCGCGGCGAGATCGCGGTTCGCATCATGCGTACGGCTCGCGAGATGGGTATCGCAAGTGTGGGCGTCTATTCCGAGCCCGACCGCGACGCGCTGCACGTGCGCATGGCCGACGAAGCCTACTTGCTTGGTCCCGCGTCGCCGTCGCTGTCGTACCTCAATGTCGATAAACTGCTCGAGATCGCCACGCGTTCGGGCGCCCAGGCGATTCATCCCGGCTACGGTTTCCTGGCCGAGAACGCAGCGTTTGCACGTGCGGTCGTCAACGCAGGATTCGTGTGGGTCGGTCCGCACGCCGATGCGATCGACGCGATGGGTGATAAACTGCGGGCACGTCAAGAGATGCTCGCAGCCCAGGTTCCTTTGGTGCCGGGCGGAACGACGCCGATCGACGATGTCGCCGGTGCGCTGGCAGCGGCAAAAACGTACGGCCTTCCGCTGGCGCTCAAAGCCTCGGGCGGGGGCGGCGGCAAGGGTCTCAAGGTTGCCCACACGCTCGACGAGATTGAATCGGCCTTCACGACGGCTAAGCGCGAAGCGGCCGCGTACTTCAAGAACGACATCGTTTACGCCGAGCGGTATCTCGACAATCCCAAGCACGTCGAACTCCAGATACTCGCCGACAAGCACGGCAACGTCGTTCATGTAGGCGAACGCGACTGTTCGCTTCAACGGCGCCACCAAAAAGTTTGGGAGGAAGCGCCCGCAACCGTACCCGAATCGGTACGTACCGCGTTGCGCGAAGCGGGCTTACGCGCCGCCAGGGCGATTAGGTACGACTCGGTCGGCACCATCGAGTGTTTGGTTGCCGGTAACGAGTTCTTCTTTCTCGAGATGAATACGCGTATCCAGGTCGAGCATACGGTCAGCGAAATGATTTCCGGCATCGATCTGGTTTGCGAGCAGATTCGCGCCGCCGCCGGCGAGGCCTTAGGCTTCACCCAAGACGACATCGTTTTCCGCGGGCACGCCATCGAGGGCCGCGTCAACGCCGAAGATCCCGCCGACAACTTCCGCCCGGCGCCCGGCACGCTTTCAAGTTATCGCGAACCGGCGGGGCCGGGCGTTCGCGTCGATTCGGCGGCCTATCCCGGCATGGTGATTTCAGCCGACTACGATTCGATGATCGCCAAACTCGTCGTTTGGGCGCCGACCCGCGATCGGGCCATCGCGCGCTTTCGCCGCGCCATCGACGAGTACATGATCGAAGGCGTGCCGACCACCCTTCCGCTGCTGCGAGCGTTGTGCGATCGGCCGGCTGTCGTCGACGCGAGCTACGGAACCGCAACGCTGGAAACGTTTGCAGCCGGCTCCGCCTTTGCCGCGGGCCTCACAAACCCATCGACGATCGATTCGGTCGGCGCGCAGAACAACGATGTCATTAGCGTCGAGGTGAACGATAAGCTGTATCGCGTGCGCGTATTGGATGGCGTCGGCATTGGCTCGCGTGCAATCGGCGCGCGAGATGGCCGGTCCGCGGCAAGACGCCCTCCGAAGAGGCACGCTCCAAGTGCGAGCGGCGACGATGTCGTCTCGCCGATGCATGGCGTCGTCATCGAACTAAGAGTCACGGCAGGCGATACCGTCGAGCAGGGCCAAGTCGTCGCGGTGATCGAAGCGATGAAGATGATGAACGAGGTCCGCGCGCATAAGGCCGGCACCGCATCGGCCGTCCATGCCTCCGTCGGGACGACCGTCGAAGCCAACGCGCCAATCGCGACGATTACCTAACGCCATGACGCTTTCGCTTTCCGACCGCGATGCCATCGATATCATCGGCCGCTCGGACCTCGTCACCGCACCGCTGGACATGGTGAGGACGCAGATCGCCGGCGGCTTCATCGACCAGACGCGCGATCGCCCAAATTTCTGGCACGGCAATCGGATCGTCCTCAACGCGCCGCCGGCAAAACGTGACTATCAACGCTGGATCGCGCGTCATCGCGAAGCCTTCGCGTGGCGCGAGCAGCAGTTGCCGGTCGTCGTAACGTGGTACGAACGGTACGTCGCGCGCCCGCACGAGAGCCGGGACGAATCCATCGAACGCTCGACCGGCTTCCTCGCGCCGCTCGCTCCGCCCGAGCCCCCGCGGCCCGTCGGACTGCAAAGCGCGACCGTCGATACGTCCGAACTGTGGGACGGCTTGGGGACGCTTGCGGAGCGCGTCTATCCCGAGCACGGCGCCTTCAATCGCTGGCGCGTTTCCACGCTGCGCGAACTGACGCAGCGAGGCTTGGGACGCGTTCGCGTTTTGCTCGATTCCAACGGCGTGCCGGTTTCCGCGGTTGGAGCGTTTTCGCGCAACGGCATCGCCCGCTTCTCCGGCGTGATCACCGATCCGCGTTACCGGCAACGCGGCTGCGCCTCGTATCTGATTGCCGCCACGCTGCGCGACTTCCGAGATATCAACGATCGCATCGTCATCGCCGCCGAGACAGGATCTGACGCAGAGCGCCTCTACGTTGGCTTGGGCTTCGAACCGTTCGCCACGATCTGCTCGCTGGTCGTCAAGCCCTAGCGACCGCTGTCGGCTCGGCGATGACCGTGAGGTGATGGTCGCGCTGACCGCGAAGCCCGCCGTATGCCTCGCGACATCAACGCTTCTGGGATTCTGATTGCGCCGCGCTACGACGCCGCCGACGGCACGCCCCACGACCTAGGCGAGCCGGGAGCGTTTCCGTTCGGGCGCGGCATTCGCAAAGACATGTATCGGGGACGAATCTGGACGATGCGTCAATACGCGGGCTTTGGCACCGCTGCGGAGTCCAACGTACGCTACCGCTATCTGCTCGAGCAGGGGACGACCGGACTTTCGGTCGCCTTCGATCTGCCCACCCAGCTGGGCTACGATTCGGATGCGACCCCGTCGCGCGGCGAAGTCGGGAAAGTCGGCGTGGCGATCGATACCGTTGCGGATATGGAAACGCTGCTGGATGCAATTCCGCTCGACAAAGTCAGCATTTCGATGACGATCAACGCACCGGCATCGATTTTGCTGGCGATGCTGCTGGCCGTCGCGCGTCGTCGCGGTATCCCGTCCAACCAGCTAACCGGAACCGTCCAGAACGACGTCCTCAAAGAATACGTCGCGCGCGGTACCTACATTTATCCTCCGGGACCGTCGATGCGCTTGGTAACCGACGTGATGGCCTATTGCGCGCGCGAAGTTCCGCAATGGAACTCGATTTCGATCTCCGGCTATCACATTCGCGAAGCCGGATCGACCGCCGCTCAAGAGATCGGCTTCACGCTGGCCGATGGAAAGGCATACTTGCGCGCCGCGCAGCAAGCCGGCATCGATCTCGATACGATCGCTCCACGGCTCTCTTTTTTCTGGAACGCCCATAACGATTTCTTCGAAGAAGTCGCCAAGTTCCGCGCCGCACGCTACCTGTGGGCGCACATCACGCGCGACGAGTTCGGCTGCAAAGATCCGCGGTCGCAGATGCTGCGCTTTCACGCGCAAACTGCCGGCTCCACGTTGACCGCACAAGAGCCCGACAACAACGTGGTACGCGTGACCCTGCAAGCCCTGGCCGCCGTCTTGGGCGGGACGCAATCGCTGCATACCAACGGCAAGGACGAGGCGCTGGCCCTTCCGACCGCCCAAAGTGCGAAGGTGGCGTTACGCACGCAACAGATCATCGCGTTCGAGAGCGGCGTCGCCGACGTGGTCGACCCGCTGGCCGGCTCCTACTACGTGGAATCGCTCACCAACGGCCTGATCGAGGTCGCGCAAGGATTGATCTCCGAGATCGATGCGATGGGCGGCGCGGTGGCCGCCATCGAGTCGGGTTGGATGCAAGCCCGGGTCGCCGATTCGGCCTACGTCGCGCAACAGACGATCGAACGTGGCGAAGCAGCCGTCGTCGCCGTCAACCGGTTCGTCGAAGGCTCAGATGGGTCGCCCATTCCGCTGCAGCGCGTCGACGCACGCGTGGAAGTCGAGCAGGTGGAGCGTTTGCGCGCGTTTCGCGCCGCGCGCGATAACGCGCTGATCGAGCAGCGCCTTGGGGCCGTCCGTCGGGTTGCGTCGGGGACGGACAACCTGATGCCGCACTTCCTCGAAGCCGTCGACGCCGGAGCGACCCTCGGTGACATCTGTAACGTTCTGCGCGACGTGTTCGGGGTCTATCGTGCCAGGGAGGTCGTTTCGTGACGATCGATCACGTCGCCATCGTCGTTAGAGATCTCGCTGCGACCTTGGCACTCTATACGCAGACGTTGGGCTTCGAGCAAGTTTACCGAGAAATCGTCGCCGATCAGGGCGTCGAAGCGGTCGGCCTGCGGGCCGGCGACGCCGTCATCGAATTGTTGCGCCCCCTTGACGAGGATTCGCCGATGGCCCGTTATCGCGGCGATGCCGACACCAAACTGCATCATACCGCCTACCGCGTCGACAACATCGAAGCCAAACTTGCCGAACTGCGGGCTAAGGGCGTTCGCCTGATCGACGAATCGCCACGCAAGGGGGCGCACGGCAACATCATCGCGTTCTTGCATCCCAAATCGACCGGCGGCGTCCTGATCGAACTCTGCCAGCGGCCTGCGTAGCGACGGCGCATTCGATGCGTGAACTAGCCGACACGCACCGAAAGCATCGAGATCGAGCCGCCGTCGACACCTTCGACCGGGAACGTCACGCGCTCCTCTGCTCGTCGCGTTGCGATAACGTAGAGTAGCGGCAAATAGTGTTCGGGGGTCGGAACCGAGAGCATCGCATTCTCGCCGAGCGATTCGTAGTCGATCAACGGGCCATGTTCGCCGCTAACGAGCAATTCGCGCACGCGTGTTTCGAACCGCACCGCCCAATCGAATGGTCGCGCGGGATGTTTCCCCCACGCGTAAGCGTGCAAGTTATGCACGATGTTGCCGCTGCCGGCAATCAGCACGCCTTCATCACGAAGGGGTGCCAAGCGACGGCCCAGATCGTAGTGGAATTGCGGCGGTTGCGTCTCGTCGATGCATAGTTGCACCACCGGCACCTGCGCGTCCGGGTAGGCGTGGCACAGGACCGACCACGCTCCGTGATCCAGCCCCCAGTCGCTATCGGCCCGCGTCGATGGCCCCAGCAACTCCCCGACCCGGGCTGCAAGCGCGGGATCGCCCGATGCGGGATAACGCACGCGATACAGTTCGGGTGGAAATCCGCCGAAGTCGTGAATGGTTTTCGGTCTCTCCATCGCCGTAACGGCCACGCCGGGCATAAACCAATGCGCCGAAATCATCAGGATCGCCCGTGGCTTTTCGATCGATGCGCCGATGGCGGCCCAGGCCCGAGTATACTCGTTGGTAGCCAGTGCGTTCATCGGGTTCCCGTGCCCAAAAAAAACCGCCGGAGTACGCATCCTCACCGGGTTCCGCTCGAAGCACCCGGTGTCATGCTACGGAAGGTTCGGTGCGAGGGCTACGTCGATTTGGGTTTCGAAGGTGCGATTCCACGGAAGCGTGATCTGCATGGCAGCGATGTGATCGTTAGGGTAGAGTTGCGGCAGAATCGCCTCGGCCTGTTGCCACAGTAACGCGCGATTTCGCTGCGCAATTTGCGCGGCGGCATCGGGCAAGAGATAGGTGTGGTCGGTAATTCCCAGTGCGTCGAGGGTTGCGTTCAGATCCGGCCGCACGACCGTGTGAAACGCCACGTCGTCGAGGATCCGATCGAACGTGAACGCTCGATGTGCCAGCAGGTTATAGCTGCCGGTTCGCCGCCCGGCACCCGCAGCCACGGCTTCGGCCAGCGCGGTTCCGACGGTATTGGCATTGGTGTTCCACGACGAATAGGCATCCAATCGCGAAGCGACCCCGCCGGCGAGCAATCGTTGCGCGAACGCGGCCTGCGACGTATAGGTGTTTTCGAGGAACGATAGATCGGCGAACGCGACCGATTGCCCGGCATCCGTCGCATCCTGCAGCGAGGTAAAAAATGCATCGTCCAGACTCGCGCCGGTGAAAGGAACGCGGACGTACAACCAGAGATCGGGACGAGCGTCGTCGCGCACGCCGCCGCACGATGCGATCAAGTCGTCGATTGCCGCCGAAATCGGCGCGAACTCGAGCGGATCTTGGTAGTCCGCGCCCAAGAGCGTCGAATAGACGACCGCAACACGGGGCGTCCAACCGGCACCGCGCGCGAGCGCCGCGGCAACCAACACCATCCCCATCTCGTCGGCCCCCGGTGCGATCGAAACCCGATCTGCCAACCCAAGTTGCGCGACTTCTTCCCGTAAGCCGGCGACTTCGCGAACGTGCAAGCCGACCGGTCCGGCGTCGTCTTGGCGCAGTGCCAAACGATCGATCTTGTTCGCGGCGGTCATCTGCAGCAGCCGGACGTCCACCCCATAGTCGCGCGCCCGCGTGTCGACATACTCCGCCAGGAGCGGCGCGCCGATGTTCGCGCGCAGCCTCTGTGCCAGTGCTTCTTCTGCAGCCGTGGGAGGGTCGTGAAGGTCCGCATACTGCTGCACGTATTTCCAGGCAGGAAAGGACGCAAAAAACTTGCTCGCCGCGCCGATCGCCGGTATGCCGGTCGGCGCCAGCCGCATGATCGTGGCGAACGCATCGATTCGCGCGTGCGGTTCGCGCCGCCGGATGGCTGCCAGTTCGTTCAAGCGAAAATAGGCGTCCGTGTAGGTCGCTCCCGGCACGCGCGAGGCGACCAGCCCACCGTAAGCCAGCATGTCGCTCGAAACGACGTACTCGCTTGCTCGGGCACGCGATTCGCCGTTCAACCAACCAACGATCGCATCGGGTTGACCGAACTGCAAGTAGTTGCCCAGCATCGACAGCGGCGGCTCGAGGACGGTTCGTCCCGCGATCGCGCCCAGTAGCATCGGCAGCTGCCGCGTCACCGGGCGATCGTCCAGCGGAACGAGCACGATCGGCGCGGACGTTCGCGCGAGCGCAAGCAGCGGCGTCGCACAGAACGCGACGACGATCGCTGTGATTGCGATCCGTACGCCGGCCGGCAGCATTTCTAAAGCACGGCGCGCAAGACGCCATCGTGCGCGTTCAACAGCGCGCGCGCTTGCGCGGCGTCCACGCCGCGCAATCCCATGACCACGGCTACCTTCACGCTGCCGCTCGAAGCGTCCAGCAGATCCTGCGATCGCGCGCCGTCCAAGCCGGTGAGCTGCTCGACCAGGCGCAACGCGCGCCGGCGCAGTTTCATATTGGTTGCGACCACGTCGACCATCAGGTTGTCGTGAACTTTTCCCAAACGCACCATCACCGCCGTCGAAATCGCGTTGAACAAGAGTTTCTGCGACGTACCGGCCTTCAGGCGAGTCGACCCCGTCAGCGGCTCGGGCCCGGTGTGTAGCACGATGCTCACCTCGGCCGCGCGCAGAAGCGGCGCATCGTCGCTGTTGGCGACGCCGACGGTGAACGCACCGATCGCACGCGCCGTCTCGATCGCGCGCACGACGTACGGCGCCCCGCCGCTTGCGGAGATACCGATCACCGCGTCGCCCGAGGCCACGTGCCCGCGCATTTCGGCCACGCCGGCATCGCCGTCGTCCTCGGCACCTTCGATCGCGCGCGTCAGTGCGTTCAAGCCGCCGGCGATGTGGGCGCAGAAAAGATCGCGCGGCGTTCCAAACGTCGGCGGCATCTCGGAGGCGTCCAAAAAGCCCAAACGACCGCTGGTTCCGGCGCCGACGTAGTGGATCCGGCCGCCGGCCGGCACGCGTTTTGCGATCTCGTCGACAACCCGCGCAATGAGCTCTCGCCGCTCGAATACCGCGTCGACGGCGGCTCGCTGTTCGTCGACCAGCAATCCCACCAAATCGATCGTCGATAAGCGATCCAGCCCGACGCTGCGTGGACTCACGTGCTCGGTTTGCGGTAGGCGCTCGCTCATCGGACCTTCTCGCGAAGCACTCGTTGCGCCCGCGCCAGCGCACCGAAATGCGGCGCCGGTGCACCCTTGACGATGCGCAAATTCGGGAATTCGTTGCTCAAGCGGGTCTCGAGCAAGAACGTCAGCGTGCTGTTGGATTGAAGGCCTCCGCCGGCAAAAACCAGCGGCAGTTCGCGATCGCCGATTCCGGCCGCACGCACGACCGATTTTACCAGATCGGCTAACTCTAGCGCGGCCGACTGGACAATTTTCCCGGCAAGACGATCGCCGCCGTCGGCGGCGGCAACGACCAGAGGTGCCAGCGCGGCGATTTTTCCGACCGGATGTGTGCCGGCATACACCACCTCCAAAGCGCCCGCCAGATCATCGATATCGAGCGCGGTTGCGATCGATTCGACGAAGGGATCGCGCGGCGCGCGCCCATCGAGCGCGCGAACCAAGGCGCGCGCCGCGGCCACGCCAAGGGCGTATCCGGAACCCTCATCACCCAAGAGATAACCGTAGCCGCCGCTCCGATAATTTTGCCCATCCACGTGCGCGAACGCGATCGAACCCGTGCCGGCGATCAGCGCGATACCGTCACCGGCCGGAGCGCCGGCCCACAACGCGATCGACGCGTCGTCATGCACTTCGATTGCTGCGTGCGGAAAATGTACGCGTAGCGCCGCGGTTATGCGTTCGGTGGCGCCGTCGCGACCCGCACCGGCCGCGCCGACGACGATGCTGTCGGCCGTCAGCGTGCCCAACGCGCTCCCGATCGCGCGCGCGATCGCCGCCGCGGCGGCTTCGACCCCCAGCGAACTGGCGTTGGCGGCGTCGGCGGCGGCCGACCCCACGACCACGCCGTCGCGCGAGACGACCGCGGTGGTGGACGTTCCGCCGGCATCGACGCCGACCGCTATTTCGCGCATTCCGCTTCGATACGCACTAACAGGCGCGCCAGGTCGTAGTCCTTCCTCCC
>DATKGB010000067.1:0-4390 GCA_035544315.1 Verrucomicrobiia bacterium | reverse complement strand
GAGGGGGGGATCCCCTGCGACTTCTGTCGCCCAAAGAATCCTGGTTATACTTCGACCGTGCTTCGACAAATCGCTAAGGAGCGCTTGCGCCTTTGACGATGGCGTCGATCAAGTGCCCGGCCATCGGCGCACCGAGACCGCTTGCCAGATCGTAACCCGTACCGGCGTAACAGCATCCCGTTTGGAGCGGTCCCGGCGTCGGGCTGCCCGGGCCGCGAGGCGCGTTGGCATCGATGTTGCCGAAGAGCACGTCGTAGAAGACTTGGCCGTACGAGTAACCGTTGAGACCCGAACTCGATGCGATCTTGTAAAAGAGCGCGTTGGGGTTGCCCAAGCGGTACGGATGCGCACCGCCGGCGGTCGCGCATGAAGCTGACGCTTTGCATGCTTGCAGCACCAGGGCCCACATGGCATTGGCTTCGGGGGCGGCGGCGGACGTGCCGCCACTTGCACCGGCAACCCAGCCGCCCCCCGCGTTGAAGGTCAATGACGGCCCGGTTGCCGGATCGGCGAGCAGCGCGATGTCGGGAACGCCTCGGTAGCCACCTAGCGGTGGATTACCCGCCGGCAGCGACGTGATTCCGGCCTGATAGATCGGCGTCGTGAAGAACTTCGAAACGCCGCCGCCGCCGCCGATGTTGTTGTAGAAGGTCCCGTTTCCACCGTTGGTGGTCTCATCTCCCCAGACGGTCATCTGACCCTCTAGGTTGCCAGAGTTATCGACCGGCGTATTCAGGCCGCCGACGGCAACGAACGATGGATCCGACGCTGGAAACGATACGCAGTTCCCCGCGATAAACGCGCCACTGCTTGGGTCTTGACACGCGTCCGCGCCGTTATCGCCCGACGAAACGAAGACGGCAATGCCTTCGGCCGTCAGCGCGGCATCTTCAGACGGCCCGACACCCACGCCAGTTGCGTCGAAATAGCCGTACGCTTCCGCGGCCGACTCGTCTTCGCCGAAGCTCATCGAGAGCGAATCGGCCGTATTGTCGGCGATCGCCTGTTGGATTTCGTCATCCGTTAGTTGGATGCCAAGTTCGGGATAGGCTACCAGGTTCTGGGCCGCCGGGCACGGCGAGCCGGTCGGATCGGGCGTCTGCAGGCCGCCAGTCGACAGGCTCAAACACAACGCGGGATTATAGGCCAGATAGAACAACACGTTGGAGCCCGGGGCGAGGCCCGCGATTTGCTCTTGGTCGAGTTGCGCTTCGCCGTCTTCGGGGTTGCAAACGGTGTAGTTTGCCGGGAAGGTTTGGTTGCAGCCCGTCGTCGTGGTCGGTGGCGCGGTCGTCAGTCCGCCCGGATTTAGATCGAACTGACCGGTTCCCGTTTGGTTATTCTGGGCGGTCGCGGATTGCGCGAGCGCCGTGACGACCTGCACCGATGCGACCGATGCGTTATTGAACAGCGCCGAGTACTGGGCGAGGTCACCTTGACTACCGGTGATGATCGGGCCGGTTCCGATGATCGCCGTGTTGATGCCGGCACCGGTGTAGCCTGCCGACCACGCTCCGCTATAATCGAACAGGCGTCCGATCTGTTGGGGCGAGAGCCCCCAGAAGTTGCCCGCGCTCGCACGGATGAGATAGTTTTGCTTGTTGGTAAACTGCGCCATGTGGACGACGGAGCTGATCGGGACGACCACCGACGTATGCGGCTGCCCGACCGGTGCCAAGAACCGCTTGCCCTGCATCGAGTACCATGCAAACGGCGTACCGAAAGCCGCCTCAAACTGTTTGACCGAGCCGGTTACCGAGACCATCAGCTTCTGCGGCCAACCGCCCGCCGAGATACCGTATCCCGCAAAGTACTTGAAGGTTGACGCAGTGTCGGCATCGGTCGCGCCGTAGCGCTGCCCGATTTGTTGGGGCGTCAAGAAGCGGCGATAGACCGACGAGTTCGGGTTGCTCGCGTCTTGGGCGTATTGGATCAATCCCTGAGCGTTTTGCATCTTCAGCCCGACTTGCATCGAGATGCCGATGTTCTCATCGCCCGGTCCCAGCGGCGCGACGTAGGCCGCGTGCGCGATCCCCTGCGCGCCATAGGTGAAGTTTGATAGCGCGGTCGGACCCGAGTACGGGTTACCCCCCACAGGCGGCGTAACGCCGCCTTTACTTCCGCCGCCACCACCACCGCAAGCAGTCGTGATCAGTGCGATGGTTAGAACGGCGCCAAGTGTCGTCGCTGCGCGCTTCATTGCTTCACTCCCGAATGGTTCAGAACGCGAGTAATAGAGGTTCGTAACGCTTCGGCTAGTTGATGTCGCCGCTTCTGGAGACGCCCATCGAACTGCGCGCGGGCGTAGGCGATCGTGGAGGGCGCAAGGGCCTGCGATTGCGCTGCGCTTTGCGCGCTGCGAGCGACGCTCGTCGGCACGATCGCGGTCGTGCTTTGGAGATTGAGCACCTCTCCGGAGGTCAGGACGCTCTTGAGCGACCCGTCTCCAAAGACGTTCGCAAAACTCGTAAGCGTGCCGTCATCGTTGTTGTAGTTGTAGTAGTAATTCTGCGAATCGAACATCACGATGCAGACCGGGCCGATGCCCGGTTGGTCGTACGTCGTTATCGTTTCGGCCTCCGTATAACCCAAAACGGGATCGATGCGCGAGATCGTTTGAACGATTTGATTTCCGGTGACGCCGAACTGCGACGGCACCGCGCACGAGGTGTTGGACGAAAAGGCGACATCGTTCGTCAGCACGTCCGACTCGCTGTAGAGCACCGGCGCCGGGCTAAAGAACGCCGTCGGGGTCGCGACCTTTATCGCGATGGGCGCGTGCAAAACGGCAAAAATGGACACGACGTTGGAGACCGGCGCCCCAAAAAACAGGCCGGCAAAGCCGCCGAACGCCTCGAACGCGGTGCCGCCGTACCCGCCACTGCCATCGGCGTAGACATCGATGTTCGCCGTCAACCCCAGCGGGATCGTTTGGGAGTCGGTGTAGGTGCCGTCGGCGGCAATGGTCCGCACCGAATTCGTTCCATCCGCGTCGGTTTCCACCAGCGTTGCCGCCGGTGAGTTCGTCCAAGTGGCCGCGGCTTCGGGCAGTTGATCCACGGTTTGCGGCGTTAGGTATTGCGTGGCAAACGTGTCCCCGGAGCCGTCGTTGACCGACGAACCGTAGAGCGAATAGGCACGTGGAGAGGTTCCGAACCACGCATCGGTCGTCGACACGTTGCTACGCAGCGCGAATGCGTCGGTCTCGACGCTACGAACGTCCACGACGCTGGCGGTTACCGGGAAGAACGGCGTCGGCGATGCCTGCACCGCGATCGCGGTCGTCACTTGCGCCGTGCCGGTCGTCGGCGGCATCGAAGCCAGCGCACCGGGCGACGGGATCGCCGATGGATAGGTGTAGGTTGCCGTGTTGGTCAGGGTTCCCATAAAAGTGAACGTATTGCCGAGGGTGCCCGGACGCGGTGCCGGGGTCGGAATCACGCCGCCGGCGTAGACCGATAAATAGATCGACTGGCCATCGGCCAGCGACACGGATCCCCCGATCGCGGGCACGGTCACCGTACTTCCGGAAACCGCCAGCGCGGCGCCGAGCGTTTCCCAATAGGTGTAGCCGCCATTTTGAACGGATTCGCCTTCGTATAAAGACGCGGTCGGCGCGGTGGCCAGCGTCACGGCAAAGCCCGGAAGAGTATCGAGTGTCACCGGACCGCGAGCCGTGATCGTCACGTAGAAGATCGGCGTACGCGCTGCGGCATTTTGCGTAAGGCTTTGCAGTTGGATCGTACCGCCCGGCGTCCCGGTCGTCGTGCCGATCGCTAACTTACCCGTGCCGGCCGGCACACCGATCGTGCCGGTGATACCGCCGACGGTCGGGAAGCCGATCGACCATGCGGCGCCCAGAGCGATGACGACGCCGTTGGAGGTCAGAATAGCGCCGCTCCCGCCGGTTACAGGCGAGGGCTCGGTTCCACCGCTACTGCAAGCGGCGATGCCGCCTGCAGCCATAAGTGCGGCGACAAAAAAGATGCGTTGTCGCATGGATATTCTGCTCCTCTATGTGCAGCAGCGCGTGATGTCCCCGATACGGCGCAGTTTCCATGCTGGGATAACACGACGAGCCGAACGCGGATAAGGCCGCATCTTGACGGACCGTGGTTTGCGTTTATGCCTTCCTAAAACCTGCCGCCTAGGGCACGGAATCTTCCGCCGATCGCGAACGTTGTTACGGTCATGCGACACATTCCAAAGCTTCCAGCTATCATCGCCGCGGTGGCGACCCTCGCGCTTCTCGCGGTTCCCGCACTGGGCGCCGCTCGCGACGGAGCGAAGATCGTCAACAGCGGATCGACCAATGCGGTCGGCTGGAATATCAAGATTTGGTCCGATGGTGCTGGTTCGGTCGCGACGATCGGCGGCCCGCCGCGGGTCT
>DATKGB010000066.1:0-10879 GCA_035544315.1 Verrucomicrobiia bacterium | reverse complement strand
GCGCACGACAAGGTGGACGAAACCCTCCACCGGTCGGCGGCCGATGCAGAAGCAACGCATCGGAACGTTGGCGGCGATGCGATGACGACGAAGGAGAAAGTTGCCTCCGTTGTCAGCGAAACCAAACACCGCGTCTCGGCTGAACTCGACGTCGGGAAGCGGGAAGTTCGTACCAATACCTAACGGCGCTCAGACAGAACCTGACAGTCTCCAACGAAAAGACCCCGGTAATCGGCCGGGGTCTTTTTTCGTTTTTACTTTGACAGCGATTCTACTAGGGCGATGAAGGCGCGGACGGGGGTGCCGGTGGGGCCTTTGGCTTGCCAGGCGGATTCGTTGTCGAGGTAGGCGGTACCGGCGATGTCGAGGTGAATCCAGGGCGTCTTGTCGACGAACGATTGCAAGAAGGCCGCTGCAGCGCACGTTCCGGCCGGGCGCCCGCCGGTGTTCTTGAGGTCGGCAATATCGCTCTTCATCTGCGTGGCGTAGTCGTCGTAAATCGGCATGCGCCAGTAGCGCTCGCCCGTCGAGTTTGCAACCTGTAGGAACGCGTCAACGAACGCGTCGTCGTTGGCGAGCGCCGCACTGGCCGCGTGGCCCAGAGCGATCACGCATGCGCCGGTCAGCGTCGCACAATCGACAATCTTGGTAGCGCCCAATTTGTTGGCGTAGCAGAGCGCGTCGGCCAGAATTAAACGGCCCTCGGCGTCGGTGTTGATCACTTCGATCGTCTTGCCGTTCATCGCCGTCACGATATCGCCGGGTTTGGTGGCCTTTCCGCCGGGCATGTTTTCCGTGCACGGAATCAGTCCCACGACGTTGATTTTCGGCTTGAGTTTACCGATGGCCGACATCGCGGCGATCGTGCCGGCGCCGCCCGACATGTCGTACTTCATCTCTTCCATGCGATCCGGCGGCTTGAGCGAGATACCGCCCGAATCGAACGTGATGCCCTTGCCGACCAGCGCCAGCAATTCTTTGCTCGACGGGTCGCCTTTGTAAGTCAGCACGATGAACTTCGGCGGCTGCGCGCTTCCGGCCGCGACGGCGAGAAACGAACCCATGCCTTCTTTGCGGGCCCACGCTTCGTCGTGGATCTCGACGTCGAGCCCGGACTCTTTTGCCGCTTTCTTAGCTTCGTCGGCCATGTGCGTGGGCGTCATGTCGTTGGAGGGCGTCAGCGCCATGCGACGCGCGGCGTTGATTGCCTCGCCAAGAATCGTTCCACGGTTAAGGCCGCGATCGAGTGCGGCCTTATCGAAGTCGCCGCTCAAGAGGGTGACCGATTCGGCGACGATCTTTTTGTCGGGTGCCTTTTGATAGGTGCTGGTCTCAAAGGATCCGGCGATCGCACCTTCGGCGATGAAGGACGCGCAGACCGCCTCGTGGCCTTTGGCTTGGATCGGCAAGGCGATGGCGATCGCTTCGACGTTCTTGCGGCCGAGCAGGCGAACTGCCGCTCCGGCGTAGCGTGCGAGCATGGACGGCTCGAATATCTCGCGTTCGCCCAACCCGACGACCAGGACGCGGGAAAACGGCCGATCCTTGGCATGCACCAGGCTGCTCTCGGCCAGCTTGCCTTTGATCTCGCCCGAACTCAGGATGTTGGCGATGGCGCCGCCCAGCGCTGCATCTATGGCTTTAGCGGCACCATCGAGCGCGCCGTCGGTAAACACGGGGACGACCAGGGCACCGGTGCGCACCGAGGCCGGCGCATCGTGAGCGATACGGACTTGCATGAACGACCTTTCGCGTGGGTGAAGAGGGGCGGCATGAAGCCCCGTGCGCACAGTGTTCTGCCGAAAGGCCGCCCCGACCCTGCGAGCATCGGCGCATGAGCGATGCGTACGGGCGTGCGGGTGTCGACATCGCCGCCGGCAACGCTGCGGTGGCGCGCTATCGGGACGTGCTTGGAACCTGGCGCCACGCCGATCAACTCGACGGCATCGGCGGTTTCGGCGGGCTCTTCAAGATGCCCGAGGGCAAGAATCAGGCACTCGTTGCCTCGACCGACGGGGTCGGCACCAAGATCCTCATCGCGGCGGAGTTGCGTCGCTACGACGGCGTCGGACGCGATCTGGTCAATCACTGCGTCAACGACATCCTGGTGGTCAACGCGACGCCGCTGTTCTTTCTGGATTACTTTGCGACCGGCAAACTCGATCCCGAGGTCGCGGCAAAAATCGTCGAGGGTTGCGCGAACGCGTGCCGGGCCCACGATTGTGCGCTGCTCGGCGGCGAAACCGCCGAGATGCCCGGACTCTACGCGCCCGGCCACTTCGATCTGGCCGGGACGATCGTCGGCGTGGTCGATCGCGATAAGGTTCCCGATCCGCTGTCGGTGCGAGCCGGCGACGCGATCGTCGGGTTGCCGTCGGGCGGACTGCACACCAACGGCTACTCGCTGGCGCGCGCGCTGATCCCATCCGACGAATGGACGGCGCCGTTTGACGACGGCACTTTTGCCGACGCGCTGCTGCACGAACATCGTTCGTATTTTGCCGACGTGCGAGCGATTCAAGCCGTCGCGCACGTCAAGTCGATGGCGCACATCACCGGCGGCGGACTGCTGGAGAACGTGCCGCGTACGCTGCCGCCGGATGTAAAGGCGATTTTCGAACAAGCCCGCTGGCGGACGCCGCCGATCATGACCGAGCTGGTGCATCGCGGCGCGTTGACCGAACACGAGCGCTTCCGTACCCTCAATATGGGCGTCGGTTACACGCTGATCGTGTCGCTGGCCGATGCGGCCAAGGCAGTAGGCGCGGTGCCCGGAGCATCGGTCGTCGGTTGGATCGAAGCGCGCGAAGGCGACGAGCCGCAAGCCGTCGTTCACCCGTCGCGCAATTGAAATGATGCAGAACTTGCTCGTCGATCTGCGCGACGAGCGGTTTGACGAGGCAGCTCTCGGGCGAGCGCTTGCGAACATCGAATCCGCGGGCTACGCGCACGCCGAGAGCGATTTCGAAGATGGGCATTTGCTGGCGTGGATCGACGACGAGTTCGGCGGCACGTGGAGTTCCGAGGCGTTTGCCGGGCGTAGCGTGGTCGCGCGTCGCGGAGACGAGATCGCCGGTTTTGCAACGTACGATCCCAAAGGTTTGCGGTTTTCGTGGCTGCGTGGTTTGGGAGCGCATCCGGAGGTCGGGATCTTTGGGCCGTTTGGCGTCGGGCGGGGTTTCCGCAAGTCCGGCATCGGGCCGGATTTGTTGACCGCAGCGCTCGCGCGCTTGCGCCGATGCGGTTACGCGCAGGCGCTGATTCCGGCGGTGGGCGAGGAGAAACTGGTCGCGTACTACGTCACGAATGCCGGTGCGCGGGTAGCCGAATCGTTTCCCAAGGCGTCGTTGCTGCAACGACGCGCTCGCGTGGTGGTGATGGCCTCGGGCGACGGGTCGAATTTTCAAGCGGTTGCGGATCGCGCGCGCGATGGCCGGCTCCCGATCGACATTGCCGCATTGATTTGCAACGCCCCCGACGCGTACGCGCTGCAGCGAGCCCGCGATGCCGGCATCCGCGAACGGGTGGTCGCATGGGATCGCAGCGGCGAGAAGCGATCGAGTTACGATGTGCGTCTACGAAAGGCGGTGGAAGAAGAATCTCCCGAGTTGTTGCTGTTGCTGGGTTGGATGCATCTGCTCGACGTTGCGTTCGTCACGCGCTTTCCCGAGGCGATCAATATCCACCCGGCGTTCTTACCGTTGGATCAAACCAGCGACCGCGTGATTCTGCCCGACGGAACGTCGCAGAAAGCTTATCGCGGCGCCCGCGCCGTTCGGGATGCGCTGGCCGATGACGTGCGGTGGATCGGCGCGACCGCGCACCTCGTCAACGCGGCAACCGATCGCGGCGAGGTACTCGTGCGCAAGCCGCTGTTGTTCGAACCGCGCGTCACGACGGACCTAGCCTTGGAAGCGCTCCACCCGCTCGAGCACCGCGTGGTAAACGGAGCAATCATGCGCTGGCTCTACGAGCGTTAATTCAGGCATTTTGTGGGTAATTTTAGCACATGTTTACCGCGAGCGATGTCGAGCCAGAGAAGAGTCCGGACGCCGACCGGCGCGAGGCCAAGCGCCGCAAGCGCATGCGCCGCCGCTTCATCCCGCAGTCGGCGCTGATACACCTGGGCGGGGCGATCCCCTTCGAGCTGCGGGACAGGTTCTCGTCGGGCCGCCGCTTCAGCCATCGTCGCCAAGACATCGCCTAGGCTTGACACCGTCGGCGCGGTGTGGTTATATCGCACAAATGTCATTCGATCGTCCTTTCTATTGCGCGTATTACTATTGGAACTGCCCGCTCGGGTCGGTCTGAGGTCGTTTGCGCGCTTCGTAGGGAAGTAGAACCAGCAGTCGCAAGCCCTCGCCGATCCGGCGGGGGCTTGTTTTATTTGAGGGGATCATGAGCAGCCATATCACGGCAGTCTATCAGGGGGTCGACGGTGCCTACTCGCAGCTGGTGCTGCAGGCTTGGTTTGGCGCGCGCGGTCTGGACGTTCGCACGGTCGGCGTGCCGTCGTATCGCGAGGTCGCAACCTCGTTAGCGGGCTTGCGTGCCGACGCCGGCGTGCTGCCGATCGAGAACGCGATCGTTGGAACCGTGCGCGAAACCTACGATTTGCTGGCCGAGTACGACGCGATGCCGATCGGCGAAGCTTTGATGCGTACCGATCATCGGCTGCTGGGCGTGCGCGGTGCGAGCCTTTCCGACGTGCGCGAGGTGTTGGCCCATCCGCTGGTGATCGCGGAGTGCGGACGCTTTCTGGCGTCGTTGACGCAGGCGCGTGCGATTCCGTGCGAAGATACCGGCGTTGCGGCGCGGGAGGTCGCGCGCGGCGGGAATCCTTCGATTGCGGCGCTGGCTCCGGCCCCGGCGGCAGCGCTCTACGATCTGACGGAATTGGCGCGCCATTGCGCCGACGACCCGCGCACGTTTTCGCGATTCTTGATCTTGCGCCCGCGCATCGATGCGCCCGGCGTTTTGCGCGATCTGCAACCGTCGGCGCGACGTAAGACCTCGCTGGTGTTTACGCTGGCCGACGCGCCCGGTACGTTGGCGCGCGCGCTGGGTCACTTGGATGCCGGTAAAGTCAACCTCAGCAAGCTAGAATCCAAACCGCGCCTCGGGCACGCGAGCGATCACGTGTTTTATGCCGATCTCGATGGTGACGCGGCCGACGCATCGGTAGCTAAGGCGCTAGACGGCATCCGTCGCGAAGCGCGCACGTTGACGATCTTGGGCAGCTACGATGCGCACGATGGCGATCCGCTCGAAGCCGGCGGCGAGGGCGCAGACGGCGCGGCTCACGCGACGACGGCGATGACCTACGTGCAACCCATCGCTACGGCAGCCAAGTCTCCCAAGGGAGCCGCGCAGTTTCCGCGGGTCGATCGGGATTCCAAACCGCACGGCACGGTGTTGCAGGTCGGCGGCGTGCGGATCGGCGGCGGCGAGTTCGTCATCATCGGGGGTCCGTGTTCGGTTGAGTCGCGCGAGCAAATCATGGCCACCGCGCAAGCGGTCAAAGCCGCGGGCGCGGTGATGCTGCGCGGCGGTGCGTTCAAGCCGCGTACCAGTCCGTATGCGTTTCAAGGCATGGGCTGGGAAGGCGTCGCGTTGCTGGCCGAAGCCGGCCGTGCGACCGGTCTGCCGACGATCAGCGAAGTGATGACGATCGATCAAGTCGAGCGCATGGCGGCCCAAGTCGATATGCTGCAGATCGGCGCGCGCAACATGCAAAACTTCGATCTGCTCAAGGCGGTCGGGCGCAGCGGTCATCCGGTGCTGCTCAAGCGCGGTCTCTCGGCGACGATCGAAGAAGTGCTGTCGGCGGCGGAATACATTCTCTCCGAGGGCAATCCGCACGTCGCGCTGTGCGAGCGCGGTATTCGTACGTTCGAACAGGCGACGCGAAATACGCTGGATCTCTCGGCCGTGCCGGTGTTGCGGGAACGCACGCACCTGCCGATTTTGGTCGATCCCAGTCACGCGGTGGGCGTACGCCGCTGGATCGCGCCGTTGTGCATGGCGTCAAAGGCCGTCGGGGCGGACGGGTTGCTGATCGAAGTCCATCCTAATCCGTCCGAGGCTAAGAGCGATAAGGATCAGGCCCTGACGTTCGAAGACTTCACACGGATCGTCGCCGATCTGCAACGCGTGCCGGCGGCACCTTACGCGCCGGTGCGCGTGTGAATGCAGCCGTCGTCGGCGGTGCGGGGTTGCGCGGCGACATCCGCGTGCCCGGCGACAAGTCGATCGCGCATCGCGCGCTGATCTTGGGCGCCCTGGCTCGCGGGTGGACGCGCATCGTCGGGTTGCCTCGCGGCGAGGATGTCGCGTCCACGATCCGCGCGCTGGGCACGCTGGGTGTCGCGATTTCACGCAACGAAGAATCGGCGATCGTTATGGGTCGAGGGGCCGACGCTCTGCAGGCGGATGGCGTTAGTGTCGATTGTGGGAACTCCGGAACGACGATGCGTCTGCTGATGGGGGCGTTGGCCGGCGGCCGTGCGCGCGTTCGTCTCACGGGCGACGCTTCCCTGAGCAAACGGCCGATGCGGCGCGTCAGCGAACCGCTCGAACAACTGGGCGCGCGGGTCCATCTCGCCGCCGGGAATAGGGCGCCGTTGGACGTGGAAGGGACGCCGTTGCGGGGTGCCGATTGCGAGTTGCACATTCCTAGCGCGCAAGTGAAGTCGGCGTTGCTGCTGGCCGCATTGCGCGCCCGCGGTACGACGCGCCTGCGCGGTATGCTCAACTCGCGCGACCACACCGAGCGCATGCTGCCGATGTTTGGCGTGCGGATCGACGTGCGCGACGACGAGATCGTCATCGAAGGCGGCCAACAACTGCGCGGGACGTTCTTGCGCGTGCCCGGCGATGCATCGTCGGCTGCGTTTTGGATTGCGGCGGCCTCGATCGTGCCCGGCGCTTCGATCGTGCTGCGTGAGGTCGGAGCCAACCCGACGCGGATGGGGTTCGTGCGAGCGCTGCAGCGGATGGGTGCGAACGTTTCGATCGTTCCGCGCGCGCGGGACGGCGAACCGGCTGCCGATATCTACGTTACGACGGCCGCTTTGAACGCGATCGAATTGGGCGCGGACGACGTGCCCGGATTGGTGGACGAGTTGCCGCTGCTCGCGGTGGTCGCAACGCAGGCGCGCGGGCGCACTATCGTGCGTGGCGCGGCCGAATTGCGGGTGAAGGAGAGCGATCGGATCGAAGCGGTTGCGCGCTTCCTGCGAGCGATGGGCGCGACGGTCGACACGTTCGAGGACGGCTTTGCGATTGTGGGGCCGCAGCGGCTGGTTGGGGCGACCGTCGATCCGCAGGACGATCATCGCATCGCGATGGCCGGCGCCGTCGCGGGATTGGTGGCGCGCGGCGAAACGACGATCGCGAACGCGCAGTGTGCGGCGGTCTCTTATCCGGAGTTCTTCACCACGTTGGCAAGTCTGACGGCCTCGTGATGCGCGTGCGCGGCATTCGCGGTGCGATCACCGTGCAATCCGATCGGGCCGACGAGATCGTGGCGGCCACCAAGCAATTGTTGACGGCAATTATCGACGCTAACCATATCGACAGCCAGGAGATCGCGTCGGTCTTGTTTAGTCTCACGCCCGATTTGCGCGCCGTCTTTCCGGCGCTGGGCGCGCGCGAGATGGGCTGGGTCCACGTGCCGATGCTGCACTTTACGGAGATCGCGGTGCCGGGCTCGCTGCCCAAATGCATTCGCGTCTTGGTTCACGTCAACACCGATCGAAATCAGGACGAGATCGAACACGTATACTTAGACGGCGCGGCTTCCTTACGACCGGACCTCCACCGAAAGCCATCGTGAGCGAGCGCGTTCTCGGAATCATCGGTACCGGGCTGATCGGCGCTTCGATTGGATTGCGGGCTCGTTCGGAGGGCTGGTTTGTGGTCGGTTGCGATGCCGATGGCGCCGCGGCCGAAGAAGCCCTGCGTCGCGGCGCGCTCGATGCGGTTGTTGGCCGCGACGGGGTGATCGCGCGGGCAGACGTCGTGACGATTGCCGTGCCGCCGTTGGCGACCATCGAAGAACTCCATCGCTTGGGAGATCTGCCGGCCGTGCGAGCCGAGTTGGTGTTCGACGTTGCGTCGGTCAAGCTGCCGATCGTGCAGGCCGCGCTGGGCGTGAAGAACTTTGTCGCGTCGCATCCGATGGCCGGGCGCGAACGCAGCGGGCCGGGGGCCGCCGACGCGGGGTTGTTCGAGGACCGATCGTGGGCCTACGTTCCAAGCGGCGACGAGTGGCTGGACGGCCGTTTGCGATCGTTCGCGCTCGCCCTGGGCGCGCGCCCGTTCGCGATCGACGCGGCGCTCCACGATCGAACGGTCGCGCTGACGTCGCATCTGCCGCAGTTGGTGGCGTTTGCCTTTGTCGAGCGTTTGCAAGAGCTGGATGCCGACGCGCGCGAAGGATTGAGCGGGCCGGTCGCGCGCGAGTTGCGACGCATCGGTGCGAGCGATCGGGAACTTTGGCGCGAAATCTTCGAACTCAACCGCGCCGATCTTGCGCGCGAAGCGCGCGCGCTGGCCGCGCGCCTGGATAGGGCGGCCGACGCGCTGGACGACCGTCGGTGAAGGCGATTCTCAAGGCGGCTTGGACGGGATGGCAGCGGCATAACTTGACCCAGCATGCAGCCGCGCTGGCGTACTCGGCGCTGTTTGCGATGGCGCCGATCCTGTTGTTGTTGATGGTCGTGGCGACGATCGCCCTGGGCAGGCAATCGGCCGACGGCGAACTTTATGCGCGGATTTCCGATGTTGCCGGGGCAGCGGCCGCCAACGAAGCCCTCCACATCGCTCACGGCACGGCTCAGCGTTCGGGCGTCCTGTCGGTGGTCATCGGCGTGATCCTGGCGCTCGCGGGTGGATTGGGCATGACGCTCCAGTTCGAATCCGCGATCGATACGATCTGGGAAGAGTCGGCGCGAACGATGGGCGGCTTCTGGCCGCAGGTGCGGCAACGTTTGATTGCGGCGATTGCGCTGATCGCGATCGTTGCCGGATTCCTAGCACTGGCGATTGCCGACGTAGCGCTTTCGCGCTTCAACCTGCGTTTCGGACTTTTCGTTCATGCGTTCGTGCTAGTCGGCGTTGCCGGTTGCGTGCTGGCGTTCTTTACGATCGTCTATCGGACCGTGCCGCTGACGCGTCCACGCTGGAAAGAAGCCTTTATCGCCGCACTGGTGACGACCGGGCTGGTGGTCGTCGGTCAGGTCGGCTTCGCGATGTACCTGCGCTATGCCAACGTCGGCAACGCGTACGGCGACGCCGGCTCCGTGATCGTGCTGTTGGTGTGGCTCTACTATTCGAGCTTGGCCGCCCTGGCGGGTGCGGAGTTGGCGCGCGCGGTCGCAGGGCGCGTGTAGCCTCGGCCGAGAAGCTCCGACGATGGCGACACGGACTGGGTACATTGCGCTGCTGCGCGCATTGAACGTCGGCGGGACCAAGAAAATCGCGATGGCCGATCTTCGCGCGTTTGCGGTCGACCTGGGCATGGGCGACGTGCGATCGATTATCGCGACGGGGAATTTGCTGTTTGCCAGCGAGCGAAGCGCGGCGGATCTGGAGCGGTTGCTGGAGGCCGAAGCGGAGAAGCGTCTGGGACTTCGTACCGAGTTCTTCGTTCGGGACGTTGCGCAATGGGAGAGCGCGATACGGCGAAATCCATTCGCGCAAGCGACCGAGAACGACCCGGCCCATCTCGTGGTGGTGTTTCTAAAGAAGGCGCCGGCGGCGGCGGCCGCGCGGGCGCTGGAAGCGGCGATCGTCGGCCCCGAAGTCGTGCGTCTCGACGGGAAGCAGTTATATGCCGTCTATCCGGCGGGGATTGGGGAATCGCGACTAACCGCGCGACTGATCGAGCGAAAGCTCGACACGACGGGAACGGCGCGCAACTGGAATACGATTCTCAAGCTGCGTGCCGCCGCGGTCGTCTAGACGGGGCGCGGTGCAACCGCAACGGCTGCTGGGGCGGCTTCCGCGCGCGCACGATCCGAGCGTTCCGCGGCTGAGCGAACTGCTCGCGGTTCGCGAGCTTCCGGCCATTCCGGATGCGATCGACTACGCGCGCGACATGCCCAGCGATCTCGGGATGCTGCTGAACGATAAGCTCAGCGACTGTACGTGCGCGGCGTATTATCACGCGCGTCAGGTATGGACGTTTCATTCGGGCGCGATCGAGAAGCAGTACGACCAGGACGCCAAGGTGTTGTACGAACGGGCCTGCGGTTACGATCCGGGCGACCCGAGTTCCGATGCCGGCGGCGTCGAGCAGCACGTGCTGAAATATCTTCACCGGTCCGGCGCGCCGATCCGGCAAGGTCGGGGGCTGGATAAGATACTTGGGTTCGTTGAGGTGCCGGTTGCCGATATTGACGATGTCAAACGGACGATCTACAACTCGGGGGTCGCATATATCGGGCTAGGGATGCCGTCGTATATTACTTCGTCGCGCAACGTGCCGCCGAAAGTGTGGGACGTGCGCGCGGGACGGCAGGCGATGGAGGGTGGGCACGCGGTCGTGCTGACGGGGTACGACGACGATGGCGCTACGTTGATTTCTTGGGGAGAGCGCTACACGATGACGTGGGCGTTCTTCGAACGCTACGTCGACGAGGTGTATGCCATCGTTGACGCCGCGTGGGTTCGCAGTCCTCGGTTCGTTCGCGATGGTTTGGCGTCGCCGGGCGGGACGAGTTTGGAATCCCTGTCCGAAAGCATGAGGCGCATTTCGGAATGACTCGGCTTGACGAAGGTGAGGCATATTGATATAGTCAGACCAGGTTAGACTATACCTCGAAGGGGGTACGAAAATGCCAAGTCGACTTTCGCCCAAACGCGCCTCCTCCCC
>DATKGB010000065.1:0-32953 GCA_035544315.1 Verrucomicrobiia bacterium | reverse complement strand
AAATCCCCGTCGCACTGGGAGGCGAATCGATCGTCTACAATTTGCCGGGTATTCACAGCGGATTGCACTTAACGCGTCAACTTATCGCGAACATCTATCTGGGTAAGGTGACGAGCTGGAACGATCGCGCGATCGCGAATCTCAATAAGGGCACCCGCTTGCCGAATCTTCCGATCATCGTCGTTCACCGTTCCGACGGCTCGGGGACGACCTACATTTTCACCGACTTCCTCAGCCACGTTTCGCCGGCCTGGAAGAAAACCGTCGGCGTTGGAAAGAGCGTCAACTGGCCGGCGCCCAGCAGCGTCGGCGGTAAGGGCAACGAAGGCGTCTCCGGTCAAGTCAACAATAGCCCGGGTTCGATCGGCTACGTCGAGCTTGCCTATGCCGTCGAAAATCACATGGATTCCGCCGCCCTTCAAAACCAGGCTGGTGACTGGGTGAACGATTCACCCGCCGGCGTGGCGTCTGCCGCGGCAACAAAACCGGGAATCAGCGCGCAGAATTTCTCGATCGTAGACAGCGGTTGTGCCAGCTGCTATCCGATCGCAGGGTACTCGTGGGCGGTGGTCTTCCAAAACATGGCCGATCGCGGACGGGCGCGCCTGATCCATGACGTCCTCTCATACGTCGTCGGGAACGATGGGCAGCGGATTGCCGGAACGCTGGACTACGTTCCGTTACCGCAAAACGTACAAAACACCGCGCGGGGCGCCCTGAAGCGGATGCACTTCTAGAGGTCTGCATCCATCTACGGCAGGCGCGACTTGACAGTCGCGCCTGCTTTATTCTTTACTTGAGGTCGCATGGAATCTTCGGTCGCCCGACGCAGCGCCGCGCGAGCGCTCAGAACTGACCGCCTTTTTCTGGGCGTCGTCTACGGGTCGGGCGCACTTTTCGTCATCTTGGTCGCATTGCTGTTCCTGGAATTGCTCCGTGGTTCGTGGGAATCGATCGTTAAGTTCGGGCCGGCCTTCTTATGGACGAGCCAATGGAATCCGGTTACCGAGCAGTTCGGAGCGCTGCCGCTGATTTTCGGGACGGTGGTCAGCTCGTTGATCGCGATCGTCCTGGCCGGCGTGGTCGGAATTTTCGCCGCGGCGTACTTATCGGAGTTTGCTCCGAGTTGGTTGGCGCGCCCTCTGAGTTTCGTCATCGAGTTACTTGCGGCGGTTCCCAGCGTCGTGTATGGCCTGTGGGGACTCTTCGTCCTGGCGCCCTTTATTCGAACGACGCTAGGCCCGCTCTTGCAGCATACACTTGGGTTCTTGCCAATTTTTTCGGGGCCGATCTACGGCGTCGGGCTGCTGACGGCAGGCATCATTCTTGCATTTATGATTCTACCGACCGTCACGGCGATCTCTCGGGATGTCATCATCGCCATTCCAAAAGAGCTACGCGAAGCCTCGATGTCGCTTGGAGCCACGAAATGGGAAACCGTTCGGCGCGTCGTGTTGCCGGCCGCGCGCGCCGGCATCTTCGGCGCGCTGGTGCTGGCATTGGGCCGTGCGATGGGCGAAACGATCGCAACGACGATGGTGATCGGCAATCGCCCCGAAATCGCGGTGTCGCTGTTCGCTCCGTCGTACACGCTCTCTAGCGTGATTGCCAATGAGTTTACCGAAGCGACCAGTCCGCTCTATACCAGCGCCCTCTTCGAATTGGGATTCTTGCTGCTCTTGGTCAGCGCGGTCGTCAACGGGCTTGCGCGGATTATGATGTGGACGGTCTTTCGCCAGCGGAGCTCGGCGTGAACGGATTTCGAGTCGCGCGCTACATACGCAGCGGCGTTGGGACGTTCTTAAGCGGGCTCTGTGCCGGCGCGGCCGCCTTGGTGTTGTTGTTGATTTTGGGCTACGTTGCAATCAAGGGAATCCATGCGATCAATCTGCCGTTTCTGACCCAACTGCCCGTCCCGGTTGGCGAAAGCGGCGGTGGCGTTGCGAACGGAATCGTTGGAAGTTTCATCACGGTCGGCATTGCGACGCTGATCGCAACGCCGATCGGTATTCTCACCGGAATCTTGGTTGCGCTGTTTGGCCGAGGCCTGATTGCCGAGGGTATTCGCTTTCTCTCAGACGTGCTCTCGGGGATTCCAAGCATCGCGATCGGATTGTTTGCCTATACGCTGTTCGTTGAGCCGTTCCGACACTTCTCGGCGCTATCGGCGTCCTTTGCGTTCGCGCTTTTGATGCTACCGCTGATTATTCGAACGTCCGAGGAAGCGATTCGCAGCGTCCCGCAGGTCGTCCGCGAAGGCGCGCTGGCATTAGGAATGTCGGTGTATCGCTCGACGATGTACGTCGTCTTGCCGGCTGCGCGACCCGCAATCGTCACCGGGCTGCTCTTGGGCATCGCGCGCATCACCGGCGAGACCGCGCCGCTGTTGTTCACCGCGTTCGGCAGCCAATTTTGGGAACTCAATCCCTCCAATCCGATGGCGGAATTGTCGCTTCAGATATTTACCTATGCGATCGGGCCATACCAGAGCTGGCACGAGCAAGCGTGGGCCGGCGCCTTGCTCCTCATTTTCGCCGTGTTCGTGCTCAATGTGGTTGCGCGACTCGTTCTGCGCCCCGGCGGCGCACGATGACGACCACTACGCTTGCGACCCAGGGACTCGGCGCATCGTACGGTTCGCATCGCGTGCTGGCGGATGTCACGCTGTCGTTCGAGCCGCATTCGGTCACGGCGTTGATGGGGCCGTCGGGTTGCGGTAAGACGACGCTGCTGCGTTGCTTCAACCGTATTCACGAGACCATCACCGGAGCGCGGGTGGATGGCAGCGTGTTGCTCGACGGCGAGAGCATCTACGGCCCCGGCGTGAACCCGATCGGGTTGCGGCGGCGGATCGGAATGGTTTTCCAACGTCCAAATCCGTTCCCCACGTTTTCGATCTTCGACAACGTAGCCTGCGGGCTGCCGCGCGAGTTCCCAAAATCGGAACGGGCTGCAATCGTTGAGAAGTCGCTGCGGGCCGCAACGCTCTGGGAAGATGTCAAAGATCGCCTTTCCAAACCGGCGACGGTGCTTTCCGGCGGTCAGCAGCAGCGATTGTGTATCGCTCGCGCAATCGCTGTCGAGCCCGAGATATTGCTGATGGACGAGCCGACCTCATCGCTCGATCCGATATCGACTTCCAGCATCGAAGATTTGATGACGACATTGTCGGAACGGTACACGATCGTGATCGTGACCCACAATATGCAGCAGGCCGCACGGGTTTCCGATTTCGCCGCATTTTTTCTGGGCGACGGAACCGGTGTCGGCCGGCTCGTCGAATTCTCCGAAACGACCAAAATGTTTACCAAACCCGGCGATCGGCGCACCGAAGATTACATCACCGGCCGCTTCGGCTAAAACCGTTCGAAGGTCATGACACGGGACAGCGGGGGCGCGGGGCGAATAGAACGGCCCGTCATGGCTACGACGATGCGTGCCCTCAGTAAACTCAAGCCCGAAGCGGGCTTCACCCTCCACGACGTGCCCGTTCCTTCGATCGGTCCCACCGACGTCCTGATCCGCGTGGAAAAGGTCGGCGTGTGCGGGACCGATCTTCATATTTACGGATGGGACAAGTGGGCGCAAGCTCGCGTCCATCCGCCGCTGGTAATCGGTCACGAGTTTATGGGCACCGTTGCGGCAATCGGCGATGCCGTTCGAAGCGTCGTCGCCGGCGACCGCGTTTCGGCCGAGGGTCATATCGCCGATCTTACGTGCGTACTGTGTCGAACCGGCGAGGCGCACATTTGCGAGCGCGTCAAGATCATCGGGGTCGATCGCGACGGATCGTTCGCCGACTATATCGCGATGCCCGAATACAACGTATGGAAGCTCGACCCGGCGATTCCCGATGAGTACGCGGCGATCTTCGATCCGCTCGGCAACGCGGTACACACCGTGATGGCCGCCGGCGTCTCGACCAAGAGCGTGGTGATAACCGGCGTCGGTTCGATCGGATTGATGGCCATTCCGGTGGCGCGAGCCGCTGGGGCCGCAGCCGTTTATGCAATCGACCTCAATCCGGCCAAGCTCGAATTGGCCAAGCGCTTAGGCGCCGATCAGGTCTTCTCGGCCACCGATCCCGATGTCGTGGCCAAGATCCACCATCTTACCAACGGCGACGGCGCCGATGTCTTGCTCGAGATGTCGGGCAGCGGTTCGGCCATCGACAGCGGGTTGCAGATGGTTCGCAACGGCGGCCGCGCGGCGCTCTTGGGCATTCCGTCCGACAATGTCAGCATCAATCTCGCCGAACGCATCATCTTCAAAGGACTGACGGTACTGGGCATCAACGGCCGCAAAATGTTCGAAACCTGGTACCAGACCCAAGCGCTGGTCAAGAGCGGTCGCGTCGATCTGCGCTCGATCATCACGCACGTCTTACCGTTCGAAGACTTCGACCATGCCTTCGCGCTGATGAAAAGCGGCGAAGCCGCCAAAATCGTGCTAGACGTAAAAGGAAGCGCTTCGTGAACGCCGGATTCGAAACTAAACTGCAGCGAGACTTGGACGCACTTGAAGCGGCCGGAACCTACAAGCACCTGCGTCATCTGACCACGCCGATGGCCGCAGAAGTACACATGGAAGAGGCCGGCGACGTCATCGTGCTGTCGTCCAATAACTATCTGGGGCTCTCCGACGAACCCAGCGTCGTGCAAGCAGGCAAAGATGGATTGGATCGTTACGGAGCCGGCACCGCGTCGGTCCGATTCATCTGTGGAACGCTCGATATTCATCGGCAACTCGAAGATCGGATCGCAGCGTTTCTGGAAACCGAAGCGTCGCTGACCTACGTCTCGTGCTGGAACGCCAATACCGGCTTGTTCCCGACGATTTGCGAAGCGGGTTCGGCGATCGTTTCCGACGAGTTGAACCACGCCTCGATCATCGACGGGTGCCGCCTGGCGAGCAAAGCCAAACGCGAACGGTACAAACACGGCGATATGGCCGACCTCGAAGCCAGGCTGCAAGCGCTGCAGGGCTGCGCGCCGATTCTGATCGTCACCGACGGCGTCTTCTCGATGGAAGGCAGCGTCGCCAAACTTCCCGAGATCGTCGCGCTGGCCAAGCAGTACGACGCGGTCACCGTCGTCGACGATTCGCACGGAACCGGCGTTACCGGCAAGACCGGACGCGGGACGATCGAACACTTCGGCTTGGCGGGTCAAGTCGACATCGTCACCGGGACGCTGGGCAAAGCCTTGGGCGGCGCGGCCGGCGGCTTTGTGGCCGGCAGTCGCGCGTTGATCGAGACGCTTATTCAACGTTCGCGTCCGCAGCTGTTCTCCAACGCGCTGCCGGCAACGGTAGCCTGCAGTTCGCTCCAAGCCATCGAGTATCTCGACGCGCATCCCGAGCTCGTGGCTGGATTGCGCGACAACGTCGCGTATTTTCGCAGCGGCCTCAAGAAGATCGGCTTCAAGCCGTTGGACGGCGACAGCGCGATCGTGCCGATTATCGTGGGCGAGACCGCGTTTGCCATCGCGTTGAGCGACAAGCTGCTCGAAATGGGCATCTTCGTCACCGGCTTCGGCTTTCCGGTCGTGCCCGAAGGCACCGCGCGCATTCGCACGCAACTCAGCGCCGCCCTAACGAAGGCGGAGATGGATAAGGCCTTGAGCGCGTTTGAATCCGTCGGCAAAGAAGTTGGGTTATTGCAGTAGGGATGGCAAAACTCTACTTTCGATACTCCGCGATGAACGCGGGCAAGTCGACGGCGTTGATTCAAGTCGCGCATAACTACGAAGAAAACGATCGTTCGGTGCGGCTCT
Source organism: Verrucomicrobiia bacterium (assembly GCA_035544315.1). Classification (GTDB taxonomy): domain Bacteria; phylum Vulcanimicrobiota; class Vulcanimicrobiia; order Vulcanimicrobiales; family Vulcanimicrobiaceae; genus JALYSX01. The sequence goes on along the minus strand of DATKGB010000065.1, from coordinate 27,179 downwards.
ATACCGCCTCGATCGACGATCGTTTCGACGTTGGATACATCACCTCGCGCCTGGGCCCGCAACGCGATTCGATGACCTACGGCCGCGACACCGATTTTTACGCCGAGCTGGCCGCAGCCAAAGACTTGTCGTGCGTACTGGTCGACGAAGCGCAGTTCTTGACGCCCGACCAAGCTCGCCAGCTGCATCGGGTCGCCCACGTCCTGGGCCTGCCGGTGATTTGCTATGGCCTGCGCAGCGATTTTCAAGGCGAACCGTTTCCGGGATCGGCCTATCTGCTGACGCTGGCCGACAGTTTGGAAGAGATCAAGAACATTTGCTCCTGCGGGCGCAAGGCGACGATGAACCCACGCTTTGACGCTATGGGCAAACGCATCACGGCGGGCAGTCAGATAGCCATCGAAGGCGCGGTCGTCTACCGCCAAATGTGCGGCCGCTGCTTCTACACCATAACGGATTAACGCGCTAGCAGGCCTGCTAGGGCAGAAAATACATCGGGTTGGGGAGTTTGAATAGCTGTTCGGCGGAACCGCCGCGCAGATCGCTCCACTGATCGCCGACCGACGCCAGCACCGTATACCCCATCGCTGCGATTTTGGCGCGCGTACTGGATTTAAATGGAATCACCGACTTGGCGCGATCGCCGACCGGACGTAGGTACAGACCCGTCGGCACCGGGTAGCCGACCTTGGTGAGATTGGCTATCGTGATCGCGCGCAACGGCGTGCGGCGACCGGTGATGAAGAACACCGCGACGCCCTGGGCGCGAAGGTGTTGCGCGAGGCGAAGGGTCGGCATTATCGCGGGGAATCCGGTCGCCTCGGTGGCCTCGTAGGATTTTTCGTCGAAACCGAAATCGTGCGCTTTCTCGTACGGATAGCCCGACAGCGACGTGTCATCGATATCGAAGACGACCGCCGGCTTCTTGATGCGATCGTGCAGGCGCTTGGTGACGTAGGCATCCAGCCGCCCATCGACCGAAGCGACGTCGCGCTCGTACCTGCCCGAGTCGAAGTACGCTAGCATTTGCCGCTCGGTGATGCCGAGGTTGGCGAAGCCGCCGTCGTAGGACGTGCAGGCGTTGGCGTTCATCTGCGCGAGCGAACACGAATCGGCGCGCGCCGCTCCGGCAAACGCGCCCGCGGTCAAGCCGACGGCCAACAGCAAACTTAAGAGACGCCGAGCGATCATCATTACTCTCCTTCGAAAGCGGCGGTAACCGTGGCAGGCTTCCGCATGGGGGTCCGTTCTTCTTTTAACTGCCGAGTCGATCGTAGGTGCGTAACGCCGGAAAGCGCCACGCCCAGACTGCAATCACCACCAGCGTGGCGCAACCGCCGACGATCACCGATCCGACCGGTCCGATGAATCCGGCCAAGGTACCCGATTCGAACGCGCCCAGTTGATTGGACGCACCGATGAAGATATTTTCGATGGCGCTGACCCGCCCGCGCATCGCGTTGGGCGTTCCCAATTGGACCAGCGTCGACCTGATGACGACGCTGACGATGTCGAAGCCGCCGGTGGCCGCCAAAGCAATCAGCGAGGCGATCACGTTGTGCGAGACGCCGAAGACGATGGTCGCTACGCCAAAACCGGCGACGCACCATAACAGCAGCGGACCGGCCTTTCGCGACAGCGGGTGACGCGCGATGTAGGCGGCGACCGCCGTGGCACCGACGGCCGGCGCGCTACGCAGCGCACCGAAGCCGACCGGCCCGATGTGCAGCACGCTGACGGCGAAGATCGGCAGCAACGCGGTCGCGCCTCCAAACAGCACCGCGAACAGATCGAGCGAGATTGCCCCGAGCACGACCGGATGACTGAAGATGAAGCGAATGCCGTCCATCGCGGCTTTGGGTTCCAAACCGTCGCTGATCGTTCGCGCGGGGTCAGGAACGAAAACGCGATCGCGCCGATCGCATAGAAGACCGCGGCCGCGACGAATGCTAGCGGAACGCCGCCGGCGATCAGCACGCCGCCTAGCGCTGGGCCGACGATCGTGATGACCTCGCTTACGGATGTCGAGAGCGCCTGGGCGCGAACGTAGCGGCCTCCTTCGACAACGCTCGCCAACAGCGCGCGCTCGGCCGGATCGCCGATGCTGTGCGCGATCCCGATCAGCTCGATCGCGCACAGGTTGAGCGCCAGCGATCGCGTGCCGGTAAGAATGACGGCGACGAACGCTAATTCGGCCGCAACCTCGCCGAACGCGCACAGCATGCAGACCATTCGGCGATCGAAACGATCGGCCAGGACGCCCGATGGAATCGCGAGCAGTAACTGCGGCACAAACAACACCAGGCCCGCTAACCCGATGTCAAACGCGTTGTGACGCAGCGTATAGATCTGCCAACCGACGGCGACGGACTCAATACTATAGCCAAAGCGCGCGCTTTGACGCGCGACGAAGTACGCCAAATATTCGCGGTCGCGCAGCAACTCACGCATTAGCTATCGCGCTGGCTGTCGCTCAAACGTAATGGCACGGATCGACCACTGAGGTAGGCGATGGTATCTCGATGCCAAGGTAGGGCGCAGTAGAGCTCGACCAGATCGGCGCCCATCCGCATCCCCGCGTCTACAAACGCCCGCGCCGCGATTCCGGCGAATCGTTTGGCCGCATCGTCATCGTCCAAGAGTGCATAGGTTGCCGCGAGATGCCATGCGTACTCCGCAAAATGCTGGATCGGGAAACGCTCTGCCAAATCGGCGGCCTCCGCGGCGTGCGCGCGTGCGGCCTCGAGGTCACCCGTGCCCGCACAAAGGCGCGCCAAAACCACAAGCGCCTCGACGGCGTAGCTGGGTTGCGCCAAAAGTTTCAAAACCGAGATCGCTTCCTCGAGATGTTTTCGAGCCTCGGCGTTCCGCCCGGTCAACGCGCAAAATTCGCCGTACCGCGACGCGATTCGGGCCCCATACAGCGCGGTTTCAAGGCGCGAGGCGAGATCCCGCGCAACGATAAGGTACGCTTCGGCTTCGTTCATCCGATCGGAACGCATCGCAAAGGCCGCGCGATTGACTGCGACCACCAAAGCGATCCACGGGGTCTGGAGCGCTTCGTCGGATATCTGGGCGATGAGGGCCTCGGCTTCCAGATGATCGCCGCAGAAGCCGCGAACCGAAGCTACGTTGAGGATCTCGTTGACAACCAGAGCTGCATCGCCGACATCGCGATACGCGTCCAGGGCCAACTCGTGTTCCCGCAGCGCGCGCTCGTATTCGTGCATCTTGCCAAGGTACACGGCAGCATTTTGACGGGCGCGTCCCTCGGCGAGCCGATCGCCGACTCGCAGGGCGAGTTCCACCGACTGGCGAGCATGATCCAAACCGATGTCCAACGGATGCTGCCCGGTGAGCACCGACGACGCAACGCGATGAAACTCCATTCTCAGTTCGATATCGTCGCTATCTTGGTATTTCTGGCGCAATTCTTCGATATTTTCGCCGACGTTCTTCAAATCGCCCAGTCGATAGAGGGTGACCAAATGTTGAGACCGCGCGAAAAAAGCCGCGCGCGCATCGCCAACCTGCTCGAACAATTCGGCGGCTCGTAACGCAGCGTCGCGCGCGGCCGGATAATCGGCTTCCGAAAACGCACTGGCGGAGTGCGCGCGCTGGTAATTGGCATCGTTACGTTGCGAGAGCGGGGCGAGGGCCCGGAGCCGAGCCAGGGTTTCTCCACGGACGACCGGGTCGTCGCGGTGCGTGTCGAAGATGCGTTCGAGGGCCGGAGCGGCGAGTTCGAGGTCGTCACCGGCGAGATCGTACATCGCCAAGGCGTCCGCCCGGCGTTCAGCGAGTGCTCCGATTCGCGCGAGCGCGCGCTCGCGCACGTCTCGCAGGTCGTACGAGAGCCTTTTTTGCTCGCCGCCGCCCTCGACAAGTGCGAGGCCCGTGGTCGCCATCTCTCGTGCTTCGAAATTGGCAAAGACCCCGAGCGCGCCGCGGGCCGCCGTCAGAAAATAGGCTGCCGCCTTGCCGTTTTCGCCGGCGGCTAGCAGATGTCGAGCAATTTGCTCGGCTCGCCAACCTCCATCGCCGGGCAGTGCGATCAGGGCGCGCGCAACCAGCGCGTGGGCGGCGCTACGTTCGCGCGCGGGCAGTCGCTCTAGCGACGCATCGCGCACGAGATGGTGGGTGAACGCAAACGCGAGTCCTGGGGCACGGGCGGTCGCGCGAATCAAGCCGAGTTCGATCGATTGGCCTAACGCCTCGACCACTTCGTCGTCGCGCCAACCGGTGGCCGCCGCGAGGGCCGTCAATTCAAATCGCGCTCCTAGAACGGCCCCATAGAGCAAGGCGGTTTCCGCGGTCGATGAAAGGCTGGATAGGCGTGCGCCGAGCATCGCGCCGATCCCGCCGCCGCCGGTTTCTCGTCCAGCGGCCAGGTCGCGTAATGCCTCGTTGAGCAAGAGGGGTACGCCCTCCGACCACCCGACGGCTTTTGCCAAGGTCGCGTCGTCCAACGTCAATGGCGCTGCGGATCGGGCGGCGGCGAGCGCTTCGGACTGCTCAAGAGGGTCGAGTATGATGGGGGTCGCGTTACCGCGGCCTTCGAGCTGCCTTCGCAGCGCGCGCAACGGATGAGCCTGGGGCATCTCGTTGTTGCGGAAACTTACGACGATCAGCAAAGGGACGTGCCCCAGCCGCGTGGCAACGAACTCCAACAGATCTATCGTCGCCGAACCGGCCCAGTGGAGGTCTTCAAGAATCAGCACGGCCGGTCGGCTGCGAGCCAGGTCGATCAACCCGCGGCGAACTGAATCGAACAAGCGCACGCGTGCGGAGCGGTCGTCGGCAAATGTGGCGCCCGCGTGCTCGTCGAGTAATTCTTCAAGAACTCGATCCCACACGTCGGCTTCACGACGCTTGCTCCGGCGAGCGATCGCAAACGCGGCGCTGCGTAGCGCTTCGACAAACGCTTCGTAGGGACGATGTTCGCCTCCGGCACTAGTCTCGCCGCGTACGACGATGCCGCCCTCACGCTCGACCGCTCGACCGAACTCCGCGCAGAACCGGCTTTTTCCAATGCCGGCCTCCCCACAAACAAAGATCACCTGCGCACGTCCGTCGGCGGCTGCGTGCCAACGTGTCAGGGCCGTCTCCATCGACGCTCCTCGGCCGACAAAAGGCAACGCGCCCAAAGGCGCCGTTTCGAGGTCTAGGCTTTTCGCCGCTGGTTCGCTGGTCGGCAGGCGGGCGCCGCGCAGGAGCGTGTCGCGGACGGAATAGGTCTCGGCCATCGGTTCGGCGTTCATCTCGTCGCGCATTCGAGCCGCAAAGCGCTCGAACGCGGCCAGCGCTCCCGCGCGATCTCCGGCCTCGTAACGGATGGCCATCAACTCACGAACGATGTCTTCCCGCCATGGATCCTCGTCGAGGAGACGATGCGCCATCGCGGTGGCGCGTTCGAAACGGCGCAAGGATCGATCGCGGGCGATGACGCTCGTCAAGGCTTCGTGAAAGGCATCGCGCAGGCGTTCGCGTTCGGCGGTCGTCCAATCGTCGTAAAGCGTGGGTAAGAGGTCTCCCTCGTACTCGGCGACCGCATCCTCGTCGCGCCCCTCGGCTATCGCACGATCGAACTCGATTGCATCGACGCGTGCGGCGGCGGCTTCATTCCAAGCGACTCTCTCGTTATCGACCAGGACGAACCGCGAGTCTTCCGGCGTGGCCGGCAGTGAGGAGAGTAAATAGGAAAGATTTCGACGCAAGTGCCCGCGCGCGACGTCTTCATCGTCGTCGGGAAAGAGTGCGAAAGCCACCGAATCGCGAGCCGATGGCCGCTTACGATGGAGGATAAGGTAGGCGAGAACGTTGAGCGTTTTGCGCGGCAGAGGATACTCGCGAGTGCCGTCGGCGGATAAAACGCGCGGCTGGGCTAGAAGCGCGATCCGCAGTGGCAAGACGCCACCAGGCGAATCGGCAGATCGAGCCGGAGACATGCTCCGCGGTTAGCCGTCAATTTCGATAGTGCCTGCCAATCCAAGAAGTAAGAAACCCAATCAGTTCTCCGATTTCGCTAAAGTACAGCCGTTGTCGCGTCGGAAGAGCCTCGATGCTCCCGCGCCAATTGCGGTTCGTATCCCCGTTTTCGTCGTCGAACCACAAGTGAACGACAAAGGCATGTTTGCGTTGGCTCATGGGTTAAAAGATACGGTCCGGGCGTTCCCCGCTCGTTCCGGAACGCCGGCGGAACAACGGGGCCCAGGTTCCGGAACGCTTTGGGAGCGCCGGCTCGGTATAGTAGCATCCATGATGAAGAGAGCACTCCTTGCGTTGACGCTAAGCGCGGGCCTGTCGATCGGCAACGCGTCGGCCCAGACAACGACGGACCCAGCTCAGATGGCCGAGATCAACGCCCAGATCCATCAAGCGATCGCGCAGGTTTCTCCGGCCGCAAGCTGCAGGGAAAGCCGGACGCTGCGATTCGGAATGTATGCCGCGCAGGTCATTAACACGCTTGCAACCGGCGCTGCCGTGCAGCATGGAGCAGTCGGCCGAACACCCTTTGGCACCACGAACGCGCCAACCGCGCTCGTCACACAAGCGGCCTTCGATGCGATCGTCGGCATGCTGACGCGCCGCGGGTCGTGCAAAACGAAGGACCTCGTCGATGTGGCGATCGGCGGTAGTGCGCTCTTTAACACGCTGAAAGCGGGGAGCCAGCCATGAGAGGCGCCTTCGTCATGCTTGTCATCTTATCGCTGGTCGCTTGCGACGGCGGATACTCACCATTCGCACCCGGCGCGAGCCAGCGCGGGACCCCGCGTCCCAGCACTTCGCCGACACTCAAACCGAGTCCAACGCCGACACCAACGCCGACACCAACGCCGACACCAACGCCGACACCAACACCCACGCCGACACCCACGCCGACACCCACGCCGACGCCGACACCTACACCGACGCCTACACCGACGCCGACACCTACACCGACGCCGAATCCGCTCACCGTTAACTCGAACAGCGTCGCGATAAACGGCACCGGTGCGAGCAACGCAAAGTCAGTCGTCGTGCGAGAGATCGGCTATACCGGCGCCTTCACCGAGAGCGATACCTGCAATCCCAGCGGCGGCACGATCGCAACGGTCGCACCGAGCAGCGGTAGCGGCCCCAGCTTCACCTTCACCGTGACCGGCGTTGCGGCGGGAACCTGCGCGGCCACTTTTGCCGATAGCAACGGGCAGCGCGTCACGACGAACATCGGCGTGACCACCACCGGCGGCATCATCCAAAGCCACGCCTCGCACCAGACAAAGGAGCACTGACACCATGCACATGAGGTTCATCCGACTGCGTTGCGGCGCGCTGGCGCCATCACTGCTCGCCCTGATGATTGCAGGCTGCGGTGGCGCGGCCGGTTCGTCAGGCAGCGTGCTCCCCTCCCACGGCGCTGCGACGCCGCAAGACGTGGTGCTCAAGATCGTGTTACCGGCGGCGCAGAACGGCATGAGTGCGCATTTGCGCCATGCGCTCTTTGTCTCGGCGAGCACGAACGGGTTGCTGGTAAAGGTGTATAACCACGGCTCGCCGGTGCTCGGACGGCAACCGGTCGCACTGCAAGCGATCGACATTTCCGCGACCGCGCCGAGCAGTTCGAACTGCGTGACGGTTGCCAGTGGGCGCACCTGCACGCCGAGTTTCGCTGTTCCCAGCGGCGGTCCGTATGATTTTGATTTCCAGACGTACGATGCCGTGCCGGTGGCGGGCTCGTTCGCTGCGGCGCGTGAACTCGGCGTGGGCGTCTCACCGAACGTGATCATCACGGTCGGTGTTACGAATACCGTAGCGATCAGCATCGGCGGAATCGTTGCAAGTGCGTTTATCGTGCCCACATTTCAAACGCTCAACGGGTTAGATGCGGCGGCGCAGAATGTTGCGGTCGGCGCGCTCGATGCGGATGGCCACGTGATCGTGACCAGCGGCGTTGGCGAGACCTACGTCGATGTGGACGGCAATCCGGTGAGCATCGCGCTCTCCGTCAGCGGCGCGGGCACGACGATGGCGCTGACGCCGACCAGCGTCGATACCTCGGGAACGCCGGTCTCGCTCGTCTACACCTCCGCCAACGCGACGTCGGCTCAGGCGAGCGGCGGCTTCACCGCAACGCTGACGGCGACGCCGGGAAATGGCGCGACACCGGGCAACATAAATCTCGCCGTCGAGCGCTCGGTGACCGAGTTTACGACCGGGATCAGCGCCGGCGCATACCCCCTGGGCATCGCGGTCGGCCCCGATAGAAACCTCTGGTTTACCGAAGAGCTCGGCAATCGCATCGGGCGCATCACGCCGACGGGCACCGTGACGGAGTTTTCCAGCGGCATCAACGGAAGCACGCACCCCTACGGCATAGCGGCCGGCTCCGACGGCAACCTTTGGTTTACCGAGAGCCTCACCAGTCGCATCGGGCGCATCAACCCAACGACGGGCACGATCAACGAATACTCGACGGGTATCACCCCGGGCTGCGACCCCCAGGGAATTGCAGCGGGCTCCGACGGCAACCTTTGGTTTACCGAGTTCTCTGGAAACAGCATTGGGCGCATCAATCCAATGAACGGCGTGATTACCGAGTTCTCCACCGGCATCAGCGCGAACGCGGGCCCGCGCGGCATAACGTCGGGGCCCCTGGGCAATCACTTGTGGTTCACGGAGAGCAACGGCGATCGCATCGGGCGTATCACCGTAACGACGGGTGCGATCGCCGAGTTTTCCACCGGCCTCAGTGCGAACGCAGATCCCACCGCCATCGTTGCGGGGCCAGACGGCAATCTCTGGTTCACCGAATCAGCCGGAACGGGCCGCATCGGGCGCATCAATCCAACGACGGGTGCCATCACCGAGTTCTCGACCGGGATCAGTTCCCTGGCAGCACCCGACAGCATCACGGCGGGCGCCTACTACCCCTGGCATGACGGCAACCTCTGGTTTGGCGAGTACGGCGGTAATCGGATCGGGCGCGTCAACCCAACGACGGGTACGATCACCGAGTTCTCCGCTGGGATCAGTTCAAGCGCTCATCCCATCGCCGGCATCGCGGCGGGCCCGGACGGCAACCTGTGGTTCACCGAAGTCGGGAGCAATAGCATCGGGCGGCTGACGCCATGATTGGAGCAACGAACGCAATGTTGAAATATTCCGCGCCGTTCTTGGCGCTCGTGCTGCTCGCCGGATGCGGCGGCGGATCGACGCAAGCGCTCCCAACTAACCTCACGCCGACATCGCCCATGCAGTCGATCACGGTGCGGATGACGATCGACGGCCCCGGCGGCGCGACGCAGAGTAGCAGTACGCGTACGCCGAAGTTCGTTTCGCCGAGCACAAACGGCGTACTCGCCCAGGCCTACAGCGATAGCGGCTACACGACGCTGGTGACGCAGAATGCGGTCGACGTGAGTAGCGGCAGTGCGGCCTGCGGCGGTGCGACGGGTTTCCCGAGGACGTGCACCGTTACGCTTGGGGTAACGCCGAGCACGTACTGGTTCAAGTTTACCGACTACAATGCTGCACCGGTGAGTGGAGCGTTCGGGAACGGCGCGCAGGTGCTCGGCATCGGCACCGTGCCGAACTTCACCGTGCTGCCCAACGTTGCCAATCAACTCTCGATCTTCATCTCCGGGCTCATTGCGAATCTGGGTGTCGGCAATGCCGCATACATGTCGCTCCCGGCCGATGGGAACGTCCATACCATTGGATTGGTACTCGCACCCACCGATGCTAGCGGTAATCCGATCGGTACCGGGAACGCGCCGTACGCCAACCCGATGACGGTCACGCTGAGCGAGTCCGGCGGAAGCGGCCACGCGATGCTTTCGCTCAACGGCGGTCCGGCAAGCAGCAGCGTTACCGTGACGCGCACCACCGATAGCGTGGTGCTCAGCTACGATGGCAAAGGCAGCCCGGGCTACTCGATCGCGCTATCGATTGCGGCGAGCATCCAACAGGGTGTCATCATGCAGGCGCTCGATGTGAGCCCGCTCTATGTTGCCAGCGTCTCAGCCCTCTACGCAAACGACACGCTCAGTTTCTTTGCGCCATCGCAATCGGCGACATTGAACCTCACCGAAGCCAACGCCCCGAACAGCGTTACCTATACGACGACGCCGAGCGCGGGATGCGTCGGCGTCGTGGGGGTAGGAACCGTAAGCGGCACCGGTGCGAGTGCCAACGTGACGGCCACTAGCGGCGCGACGACTTCGGCGACGGGCTGCACGCTCGCGCTCGCCGATTCACTCGGTACCAACACGCAGATCGTTGCCAGCGCGACCAATACCGGCAGCGGCGGGATCATCACGGTGCCCGCTACCGTTATCACCGAGTATGCGCTTCCGACGAACCCCAGCGTTCCGAGCCAGGTCGCGGCAGGCCCGGACGGCAACCTCTGGTTCACCGAGAACAGCGGTGACAAGATTGGGAAGATCACCACGACCGGTACGATTACCGAGTATCAGGTGCCTTCGGTAGACGCAGGACCCCAAGGCATCGCGGCAGGCCCCGACGGTAACCTCTGGTTCACCGAATCCGGCGACCGCTTCACCGGGTCATCTCAAAACAAGATCGGGAAGATCACCGCGGGCGGCACGATCACCGAGTATCAGATTCCGACGCTCAACGTGGGTCTTCCCGGGATCGCGGCGGGCTCGGACGGCAGCCTCTGGTTTACCTTGCAGGGCCAGAATCGCATCGGGAAGATCACCACGGACGGCGCGGTCACCGAGTTCTCGACCGGCATCAGCGCCAGCGCGGGACTCCAAGGTATCGCGGCTGGCCCCGACGGCAACCTCTGGTTTATCGAGTACTACGGTAATCGCATCGGTCGGATCACGCCGACGGGCACCGTGACCGAGTTCTCCAGCGGCATCAGCGCGAACGCAGGACTCGAAAACATCGCGGCTGGCCCCGACGGCAACCTCTGGTTTACCGAGTTCGGCGGCAATCGCATCGGTCGCATCACGCCGACGGGCACTGTGACCGAGTTCTCGACTGGCATCAGCGCGAGCGCAGAGCCCAACGGCATCGCGGCAGGCCCCGACGGCAACCTCTGGTTTACCGAGTCCAGCGGCAACAACATCGGGCGCATCACGCAGACGGGCACCGTGACCGAGTTCTCCAACGGCATCAGCGCGACCGCATTACCGGGCGGCATCGCGGCGGGCCCCGACGGCAGCCTCTGGTTTACCGAAACGGTCGGAAATCTTACCGGGCGCATCGGGCGCATCACGCCGTAGGCCACCGCGCCGAGCCTGTCCTCGACGGGTGCAGTTCTAGTAGGCTAAGATCACCTTGGCGATCGGACGACCGGCGTCGTACAGGATGATCTCGCGAGCGCGCGTCGCGCGCTGCACGTAGAGAGCCGCGGCGTTGCCGGCAGGTTCTAGGGAGCCGATCGACGTGCCGTCGGGCTCGGTACGGGCATCGAGGACTCGCGGCGAATCGCTGACGAGGTAGATCCACGAACCGTCGTGGGCGTAGATCGCTTTGGCGTGCGGCGCATCGGCGGACAGCGCTGCAAACTGCGCGTGCATGAAATGACTATGTACCAGACTGCCCAACACCGTCGCCCGCGCGGATGTTTGCTGTGTGTAGTAGACTAGTCGCGGCAACAGATACGTGCTTGGAAGGAGGCCGATGACGAAGGCGGCCGCGACGGCAAACCAGGCCGGATTCGCGCGCGAACGCGCGGGACGAGCGAACGTTCGCGCGACGCGCAGCGTCAGCGCAAGCGGCGGATCGACGGGGACGACCAGTTGCGAGGCGATCTCTTCGGCTTGGCCAACGCGAGCGGCACAGGTCGGGCACGAGGACGCAAGCGCCTCGATCCGCGCGTTTTCGGAATCGCCTAGCGCTCCCAGCGCGAAGGCGTCGGCCTCGTCGCCAACGTGAACGTGTGGTTGGTCCGTCATGCTGGCTCCTCGCCGGCCAACGATTGTCTCAGCGATCGCAGAGCGCCGGAAAGACGACTCTTTACCGTGCCCATCGGCACGCCGATCTGCTTCGCGATCTCTTCATGCGTCATATGCCGGAGATAGGCTAACGCGATCGTCTCGCGCTGCTCGGGACGCAGTGCGCCGACGGCCCGAACAAGGCGATCGCGTTCGATCGGATCTCCGAACTCCTCGATGCTGCCTTCGTCGATGGCCAGCGTTTGATCGATCCGGCCGCGATTGCGATCGCGACGCGCGTGTGAGAGGGCTTCGTTGCGAACGCAGGTCGTCAGGAACGCGGCCAGGGAGCCACGCTCGGTGCGATAGTTTCCCTGGCGCTCCCACAGGCGGGCGAGCACGTCGTGAACGCAATCCTGGGCGGTTTCCGAGTCGCGCAACACGCCCAGCGCGGCGCCGTAGAGCGCGCGCGAGTACGAACGATAGGCGGCCTCGAACGCCCACGCCTCGTGTGCCGCGAAGGCGCGCTCCAGCGCGCCTCGCTCCAGTAGTTCGTCAGCCGAGCGTACGATCGTCGAGATCGGCTCCTCCATTCGTTAGCGTCACGCGGCGAAACCCGATCGAGTGCAACAGGTTCCCATGCGGGAGCGTCAGTGGTCCGGGCTTGGCTGCGCTCCCGGGGGCCGGCTGCGGATATGCCGTCGCGGCCGCCGTGGCAAAATGGATATTCCCTTCGACGTGCGTGATCACCTGATGGATATGTCCGTTGAGAACCGTGACGCGCTCGAACGGCGCCAGCAATGCCAGCGCCTTGCTGCCGTCTTGGGTGGTCCAGCCCCATTGCGGATAGAGTGCGTAGAGCGGCACGTGCGCGAAGACCACGACCGGAACGTTTTTTTTCACCGCGCGCAGGTCGCGTTCGAGCCACGCCAGTTGCTCGCTGCCGAGCAACCCCATTTTCTCAAAATCGAAGACGTTGACCAGTGCGACGAAATGCGCGCCCGCTTCATCCCACGAATACCAGCCCGAACTCCCCGCGGGCGCCGCAAAGTGATCGTAGAAGGCCCGTGGCCGCGCGCCGATCGTATCGTGCTCGCCCGGGAGCACGATCGTCCGCGCGCGCAGCTTTCCCAGGATTTGCTTGGCCGTATCGAACTGTTCGGATTTGGAAAGGTGGGTCACGTCGCCCGTATGCACGACAAACGACGGAGGTAACGGCAGCGCATTGATCGCATCGATTGCCGCGCCGAACGTCGCGGTGACGTCGGGGTTGGCGGCCTGGTGGAATCCGATGTGGCTATCGCTGACCTGGACAAAAAGAGGCGCCGTTCCGTCTGACGTTGCGCCGAGCGCGCGACCGACGAATAGCCCCTCCGCGCTCATCGCATAGGCGACGCCCGCGCCGGTCCAACCGACGTGCGCCAGAAAATTTGCGCGCTTCATCGCTTCACCCTGGGAACGACGATGATGCTGCCGCGCATGTAGGGATGCAGCGCGCAGAAATACGTATATTCCCCCGGTCTAGTGAAGACGTGCGTCCAGGCGTCGCCCGTATCCAGGCCGTCGGAGGAGAAGGCTCTGGAATCCGCCGTGACCGTATGAGCGTCCTGATCGTCGTTGACGAAGCGAACGCTCTGGCCCGTCGCGATTCGCAGATGCGCGGGAGAGAAGGCGAAGTTCCGAATATGAACCGTAGTGACGAGCGCGATTGCATGTATCATATCGCTACTATGCGCGACGGTTCAGTTCGGTTCGTCGTTTTCCAACCCGTTCTGCAAACCCGGCGATCGGCGCGCGGCGGGGGCTAAGGCGTGATGCATTAGTCTAAACGAGCATCGTGTTGGCCATCATGCCTTGGTCTTCGTGGCTGAGTTTGTGGCAGTGAAAGACGTCTTTGCCCTTCCATTCCTTATAGCGGACCCGCATCGTCAGCGATCCGTTCGCTGGAATCCAGAACGTGTCGCAGATAATCGGCGGCGTGTAGTTTGTGGTTCCGCTCGGCGTCGTAACGCTGTGCGCTTCGAACGAGTTGGTGTGCAGATGGAACGGATGGCCTTCGGGCATGTCGTTGGAGATCACCCATTGTTCGGCCGTCCCTACCGCCAGATCGAACATGATCGTCATCTCGTCGTACACGACGCCGTTGACGGTCAGCGCGAACCCCGGGAGAATCGAGGTGGACGGCTTCGAGTTGAAGACGACGTTGCGCGTGCCGACGATCTCGCTGTCGGCGATGAGCGGATACTCGCGCGCCGGCGTGGGCAGCGCGGCCGGGATATTCATGGACACCGGCGCTCCGGCGACGAGGATCGACATCAGGTCGAACTGCGGCCAGGGATGCACGCCCGGATCGGAAACCGCGAGGGCCTTGAGCGTGTAGGTGCCAACCGTTTGCGGAGCGCGAACGAGCATCTCGATGCGACCCGCCGACGTCGCAAACGCCGACCCGCTGCCGGTCTGATCGATGAGCTGCGGCGCGAGCAAGTTCACGCCGTCGTGACCGATGACGTACATTTCGAAACCCGGCAACTGCAGCGGGAGGTTGAGCGTATTGGTGCCGTTGAGAATGCGGAAGCGGACGACTTCGCCGGGCTGCATCGTAATCTGGGGGGGCGGGTAGTCCGTGCTTACGCCGAAATTGACCGTCGTGAAGTCGATCAACGTGACGAGCTGTCCGTTCGACAGCACGAACATGTACTGCGAACGCGGATTGTATCCGCCGTTTTGCGGCGTCCGATAAGCAATGTATTCAGTGTCGTAGATTCCTGGCTGCGTCGCGTCGGCATTGACTTGAAGCGACTGCACGGCGATCGGGATTTCGCGGGCCGCGGCGATCTCGGGAACTCGATCGATCGGGCCACCGATGATGATGAGGCCGGCCATGCCGCCGCTCACTTGGACATCGGTCGAACCGTGGTGGTGGGGGTGATACCAGTACAATCCGCTCGGATGGTTCGGCGGAAGGACGAAGTTGTAGGTGAGCGACGTGCCGGGATTTATGGCGATCATCATGGCCGACGGATTGCTGGTGCCGACCGGATCGAATAGGTGCGGAACGATCTGCACGCCGTGCACGTGCAGGTTGGTCGTGTTGAACAAATGCGGATTGTTCATCGGGTCGATGCTCGTGCTGAGCACGCCGATGGAATGCGTGCCGGCCGGGTTCTCCATGTCTTCCATGCTGCTGACCGGGTGCACGATCGCGCTGGCGGGCACCTTCGCCGGAGGATCGGGCGGAAGTTGGTTGTTGATCGTCACATTAAAGGGCTGACCCGGAGCCGCATAGATCGTCGGGCCGGGAATCTGTCCGTCATACGTGCGCGTTCGCAACGTCTTACCCGCGAACGTGTGCGTGGAATATTGCGCCGTGAGCTCGTAGGAATCGAGATTGCCGGGAATGCCGGGCCCGCCCGCGCCGCCGGACAATTGGCAGCCCTCCGCCGTCAGGACGGCAATTGTGGCGGCCGCCGCGGCGCCGCCGACGAGCATATCCCGTCGCGTTAAACTTCCCATGAAGCAAACGTACGCGAGACTACGACATTCTCCCGCCTCTAAATTGCCGATTCGTGCTCGAATGCAGCAAGGTTCGCGACGAAGTCGGTGGCCGCGTTAAGGCTACTTCCGCCGATCGTGCGCGCGAGATAACTCGCCAGCGGAGAGCCCTTAACGCGATCGGCGAACCTTTTCGCCAGCCAGATCGCCAGGGCGATGATGGCCAGCCCGAGCAGCGTATTGGCCCACAAATACGACCAACCGAATAGGTCGTAGGCATCGAGATTGAAGAATGCCTTCAACCCAACGATAAGCAAGAGCGGCCACGCCAGCACGGCGATCAGGAGGATCCCTTGGACGTAGCGGATGCGCAGCATTCGCAGCGTCTCGAGTTTCTTCTGAATCGTTGCGATCGGTTGGCTATAGTCGATCTGGCGAGTCGTAACAAATTGCCGAATCAGGTTGTTCAAAAACGCGAGCGCGAAGATGTCGAGCGCGATGGCCGGCACCGAAAATGTCGCGGTGCGGAAGTGATCGCCGATAAAGTCACCGAGTAGAACGACTGCTACCAATGCAAAGAATATCTCGACGACCAGCGAGAAGACCAGCCATCCCATTGCAGAACGCGCGGGTTTGAGGGTCAGGGCGGCGGTCAGTTGCCGGTTCAAGCGGATGTCGGTGTCGAGCTTGTGGTCGTGCTCGACCCACTTTGCTTTCAGTTCGTCCAGAGTCGTCTCGTCGTTTGCCATGGTCATATTGCTCCAGAGGTTGAGAAGTGCTGTTTCATCGTGCTTTTCAGTCGGCTAAGTTTCGTCGCGACGTTGGTTTCCGTGATGCCCAACACGTCGGCGATCTCTCGATAGCCGTATCCATCCAGGTAGAGCAGGACGAGCGCCTTGTTCAGCGGGTCGAGCCCTTCGATGAATCCGTAGAGAAGAAGCAACTCCTCGGGCTCACCGCTCGTTATATCAGCCGTTTCTAGAAGATGCTCGTCGGCCGAGAAGGTGCGCTTCGCTCTCGAACTCTCGCGCCGGTAAAATGAAATCGCAACGTTGAGCGCGACGCGATACATCCACGTCGAGAATCGGTTGCGTCCGTCGAAGGTGCCGAACGATCGCCAAAGTTGGGTGACGATCTCCTGCGCAAGGTCGTCGCGTTCGCCGCGGTTCGGGCAATACGAGTTGCAGATCTTGTAAACGATCTTCCGATGCTCGTCCACGAGGGTCTGGAACCGGGCCTGCTGTTCTGTGCTCACTTCACCCCGTTATTCGCCGCGCCGGCCGTAAAATCACAGCCCACAACGGAAAGGTCCCCCCTCTGAAACGATCATGCCGCGACAAAGGATGATTGGGCGCTAGGTAACGGCAGATGCCTCTGGAATGAAGGGACTTCATATGCTGAAATGGTTAGCTAGCGCCGCGCTCTTTGCCTCGATCTTTACTCCCCTCATGGCTCGTGCCGACGGTGGTGTCGGCGAAGTGACCGTGACCAATCATACCAAGCATGGCGCATGGATTACGATCTATGCCTCGGCCAATGTCTTTACGCCGTGGACCATTACGGGCATGGCGTTTTGTCTGAAGGCCGATGCCAGACAATTGGCTCCGATTCAGCCGACCAATGAACTCAAGGTGCGCGCGGAAATCAAGCCGGGCGCCGATTGCGCCGGGAATACGATTTGGGACACCTATGACGTTCGCAAGGGCCTAACCCAGAAGAATATTTTCGCCGGCATTTACGTAAACGGCGACCATTATAATCTTTGGTTCTAGTCCCGGTTGCCAAGAACGTGATTATGAGACCCGAAGAGCACGTTGGAAACGCGAACGCCATCACCGAAATATTTGGCGGATGGCCGACCTTTCACGACGCCGAAGTGGTCTCTATGCACCTGCAACGTGGACCGGGTTCCCCGTCTCTCGAGTGCGTAATCCACGTCTCCGAAGCGACGCAAGAGATCGATGCTCACGGGTTCTATGTGCAAAAGAACCACACGCTCGTGACCCTGGCATTTAGAAATATTCGCTTGCATGAGCTAAGCGGGTTCAATCATCAGAACGTTATTTACGAATTGGAGATCGACTTTGCACCTAAAGGGACGGGCCGATTTTCGGTCTACCTGCCCAGCAGCAATGGTTGTGAGGCACAGTTTAATTGCGATGAGATTGATGTCGCCAAAGTGGAGTTGCTCGCGCCCGAGCACCAAACTGGACATGGCATCGACGTGACCCTTAAGCCGGGTCGGCCAATAGCCTAGATCTACGGACATGAATCGGTCGATCGCCGGAACCGCAATGCCCTTACTCGGTTGGTCTCCGTCCCGGAGTGGACCAAGAAGTACAGCGCGGAAATAAAAACAGGTCCAATAACGTTTCTGTTATTGGACCTGTACAGGTTGCGGGGGATGGATTTGAACCATCGACCTTCGGGTTATGAGCCCGACGAGCTACCGGACTGCTCCACCCCGCGTCGGCGAGGACCCTTATTGTGGCGGAACGGGGCGTTTCCCTTCCCGGCCGCGGGCACTCACAGGTGGAAGACCCAGGTTCCCTCGTAAGGGTTGCGGGTGAGTCTTCCCAAAATCCACCTCCATTGCCACCTGGAAGGGGCGCTGCGCGCGGCGACCTTCATCGAACTGGCGGCTAAGCATGGTGTCGCGACCACCTATAGGCCCAAAGCCGGCGAGGCCTTCGAGGGCGTACCGGAGGCGCCGGCGTCTCCCGACGATGTCTATCGCTTTGCAACCTTCGGCGAATTCTTGCTCACGTTTGCGGCGGTGAGTCGATCGCTAAGCGACCCCGACGACTACGCCCGGCTGGCCCGCGAGTTCGCGATCGACGCGCTCGCGCAGAACGTGATCTACGCCGAGTTGTTCGTCTCGCCGTCGGTTTGGCAGTTCTTTCACCCCGACATCGACGTTCGCGTCTGCGTCCAAGCGATCCGCGCCGCCCTCGACGATGCAGCGCGCGAAAGCGGCACGCGGTTCAATCTCATCGTCGATCTCACGCGCAACTTCGGCGTAGAGAGCGCGATGCGCACGGCGCGTTTGGCGGTCGATCTCAAGGATTGCGGTGTGATCGGCATCGGCCTGGGCGGCGACGAAGCCAAGTATCCGCCGCAACTCTACGTCGACGCGTTTGCCTACGCGCGCGCTAACGGTCTGCATACCGTCGCGCACGCCGGCGAAGCGGCCGGCGCACAAAGCGTTCGCGATGCCGTCGAACTCCTGGGCGCCGAGCGAATTGGACACGGCGTTCGCGCCCTCGAAGATCCGTCGTTGATCGCCCTGCTCGCAGAGCGAAAGATTCCGTTGGAAATCTGCCCGACGTCGAATTTTCTCACCGGCGTGGCGCAGCGCGATCGCCCGCATCCGTTGCTCGAGCTGGATCGTGCCGGGTGCATCGTCACGATCGATGCCGACGATCCGGCGCTGTTCGGCACCTCGATCTCGGCGGAATACGCCTACGTCGCCGAACTTTGCGGGAAGGCGACGCTCGTCCGGCTGATCGGAAACGCGATCGACGCTTCCTTCGCGCAACCCGAGCAGAAGGTCGGGATGCGCCGGCGATTGGCGGCGGCGTGCGCGGAACTCCCGCCCGTTGCGCGAAGTTAAAGAAGACAATGCCCGGACATAGCCATTTTGCCGAATCGGTCGAGGAGTATCTCGAGGCGGTCTATCGCTTGGAGCGAGAGGGTCCGGGCGTTACGACCTCAGGTTTGGCGTCCGAACTGGGGGTCGCGCCGGCGTCGGTTTCGGGGATGCTCAAGAAGCTCGCCGCCGACGGTTACATCGAACACGTCGCGCGCGGCGAAGCCAAGCTGACGACCAGCGGTTTGAAAATAGCCGTCCGCGTCTTGCGCCGTCATCGTTTGGCCGAACGCTTACTCACCGACGTGCTCGGCATGGGTTGGGAAGAAGTGCACGTCGAGGCGTGCATGCTCGAACACGCGATCTCGGATAAGGTAGAACGAAAGCTCGTCGAGTTTCTCGGCGATCCGCAAACCTGTCCGCACGGCCATCCGATTCCGCCGCAAGACTTGACCGATCCGGTGCGGGTCGGCTTGCCGCTCGCGCAGTTGGAGCAAGGCGCCCGTGCGGTCGTCTGCGGCGTTACCGATGAAGTGCCCGAGATTTTACGCTATCTTGGCGAACTCGGATTATGCCCCGGTCGCAACATCCTCGTGCGAACAAAAGCGCCGCTAGGCGGCCCGATCACCATCGAGCTCGACGGCGTAGCGCACCCGATCTCGCTCGAACTGGCGCGCATGGTGATCGTGGACGACGTTGTAGAAGCCTCCATCGTTTCATGATTACCCGCCTGTTGATCGCGCTCAACGTGCTGGCGTTCGGTTTCGAGTTCGTGAAGATCGGCCCCAACATTTTCGGGGGAAGCGTTGTGGCTCAAAGCTTTTACGATATCGGCGCGCTGGTACCCGTCGCGATCACGCAGAATCACGAATATTGGCGGTTAATCTCTACTGGATTTCTGCATGCCAGTCTAATTCACATCGCCGTCAACATGTTCTCGTTGTGGATCTTGGGACGCGTTATTGAAAATATTGCCGGATCGGTGCGTATGGCGGTCATCTATTTCGTCTCGCTGGTCGTGTCCAGTCTTGCTTGTGTCTATTTTCAGCCGCAGGACACCGTCAGTCTGGGTGCCAGCGGTGCGATCTTCGGTCTGTTCGGCGCGTTCTTTGCCATCGGTTTCAAACACGGGAAGCCGGGCATGGACATGATCAAGGCGAACCTCGGAATCCTCGTCATCAACCTGATCTTCACGTTCACCTTCCCGGGAATTTCAAAAGCCGCGCACGTTGGCGGTTTGATTGCCGGGTTTCTCTTGACGTACGCGATCTATTTTCCGCCGCGTCCCGTGGCCGCTCGCGTGGTCGATGCCAACACCGGCGCGGTGCTCGAATCGGAATTCGAGTCCGCGCACGACCGCCCGCCCCACGCATGAATCAAACCATCGAGGCGATGTTTGCCGCCAACGGTCCGATCGCCGCCGCGTTGTCGGGTTTTGAAGCGCGCCCGGGTCAAGTCCAAATGGCCCAACTCGTCGAGCGCGGCTTTCTCGAAGGGATGCACACGATCGTCGAAGCCGGCACGGGCATCGGCAAGTCGGTCGGCTATCTCGTGCCGGCATTGCGCAGCGGGAAGAAGATCGTGCTTTCGACCGGGACGATCGCCCTCCAAGAGCAGCTGTTTACCAAGGATATTCCGCTGGTGGTCAAGGCGCTCAACATTCCAGCACGCGTGACGCTGCTCAAAGGGCGCAACCATTACCTCTGCAAGCAGAAGTTCGAGCGGCTGCGCGCCGAGCGATTGATCGCATCCTCGGCAACGATGGAGAAAACGTGGACCTGGGCCGAGCGCACGCAAACCGGCGATCGTGCCGAACTGCCGTTCTCGCCGCCGTCGGACGAATGGGAGCAACTGGACGCCGACGCCGACGATTGCGTCGGCGAATACTGCGAACGTTTCCGCGAGTGTTTCTTTTTTAAGAAACGCGACGAAGCCAAGTACGCCGACATCGTCGTCGTCAACCACGCGTTGTTCTTTCTGGATCTGGCGATGGGCGGCGGCCTGATCCCACCCTACGACTTCGCGGTTCTCGACGAGGCGCATCAATGCGAGCGCTGGGCGACCGAGGCCTTGACCGCAACGCTGTCGCGGGCATCGATCGGACGCATGCTGCGCAAACTGCATCGCAGTTACGACGTGCCCAAGCACTACGACGCGCAGTTCGACGACGGCATTCGTGGCCTTGAGGCGGCCTTGGCGCGCGTGCCCGGCGAGCGTTATCCGCTGCGCGCCAACGAAGACGCCGCACCCGCGCTCGAGCGCCTGCGCGACGCGCTCTACGGCCTGGAGAACTGGCTGTATGCCAACTGGCACCGCGCGCTCAAAAAGAAAACCGACAACGACGCCGAGGCCGAGCGCCGAAGAGATCTGGCATTGCGCGCGATTCTCGCGCATCAAGCCACCATCGAGCGCGCGCAGCTTCCCAGCGACGAAGCCATCGCCTGGGTCGAGCGCTCCGAACTCGACGGCCGCTTCGAGATCAACAGCGCGCCGTACGACGTCGGCGATTTCCTGGCCGGCGCGTTGTTCGCGCGCACGCAGAGCGTCGTGCTCACCAGTGCGACCATCGCTGACGGCACCTCGTCCGAAGGCGGCGCGTTTGCGTTCCTGCGGCGCTCGTTGGGCATCGTCGACGCCCAAGAGCTCGTCGCGCAGTCGCCATTCGACTACGCTCGCCAAGCGCGGCTGTTCATTGCGCCCCCCGAACTCAATCCGAAATCGCGCGATTTCGCGCGGCGCGCCGCGCCGCTGATCGAGGAGTGCTTGGATCGGACGCACGGCCGGGCTTTCGTTCTGTTCACCTCGCACGCCCGTTTGCGCGAAGTCTATGCGCTCGTGCGCGACCGCATTCCATTTCCGATGCGTCTGCAAGGCGAATTGCCGCGCGCGCGGTTGCTCGAGTGGTTTCGGGCCACCGACGGCGCGGTGCTGTTTGCAACCGGCACGTTCTGGGAGGGCATCGACGTGGTCGGCGATCGGCTGTCCTGCGTCATCATCGACCGGTTACCGTTCCCGTCGCCGGCCGATCCGCTGGTGGCCGCGCGCATGCAGTCGTTGGAGGCCCGCGGCCTCGACGGGTTCGAGCGCTATATGATTCCGGCGGCCGCGGTGCGGCTCAAGCAGGGCTTTGGCCGTTTGATTCGCAGTACGCAAGACCGCGGCGTGGTCGCCCTGTTGGACGGTCGCGCCGCATCTACGCGCTACGGCGCGACCATCCTTGCAGCGTTGCCGCCGGCGGCTCGCATTCATCACCTCGACGAACTAACGGAGTTTTTTACCGCATGAAACGATTGTGCTCGACATTGCTTGCCATCTCCCTGTTGCTGACGGCATCGCCCGTCCTGGCGTGGGGCACCAAGGGCCACATGATGATCAACAAGATCGGCGCATCCTTGTTCCCGGCATCGATGCCCGCGTTCGTCCGCTCGAGGGACGCTATCGCCGAACTGGCGGCCCTCGGTCCAGAAGAAGATCGCCTCAAGGGCTCGGGGCCCGCGTGGGACCACGATAACGATCCGGGTCACTTCTTGGATATCGGCGACGACAATACGGTCGCGGGCGTCGTCCGGCTCGACGATCTCCCCGCGGACTTCGACGCCTACGACGCGGCATTGCGCGCGGCCGGCACGACGCCGTACAAGGACGGCTACGTGCCGTACGAGATCCTCGAAGGCTGGGATCAAATTCGTCAAGACTTCGGCTATTGGCGCGTCGACAACTACGAAGCGACCCACGCGGCGACGCCTGTCGCACAAGCGTACTTCGTTCGCGATCGCGCGCTTCGGCAGACCCTGACGCTGCGCGACATCGGCGTTTGGGGGCACTTCGTCGCCGACGCGTCCCAACCGCTGCACATCACGATCCACTATAACGGCTGGGGCGACTATCCCAATCCAAACGGCTACACGACCGCGCCCATTCACTCGATGTTCGAAAGCGCGTTCGTCAGCCGCGTTTCGACTGACACCGCGATGACCAAGCTGGTGTCGACGTACGCGCCGACCAACCCCGCAGCGTTGCTAACGCAAAAGCAAATGTTAGCGACCATCGGTGCATACCTGGCCGACACGGCCGCAACGGTTCCCACGCTTTACGACATCGAAAAGTCCGGCGGTTTTCGCAACGCCACGCCGCAAGCGGTGCATTTCGTCGACGTGCAGTTAGCGCACGGCGCGGGCGAATTTCGTACGCTGACCGCGCTAGCGTGGGAAGACAGCCTCAACGCCGGCGTCGGCTACCCCGTCGTGCAAGTCCGCGACATCCTGTCGGGCAAGACGCCCTTCGGCTTCAAAGGCTTCGGCGACGATTAACCGCACCCGGCGCAAAAAAAGAAGGCGCACTGCATATCGCAGCGCACCTTCTTAGTGCTAGCGTTACTCTTCTTTGGCGCCTTCGCTGGTCGCTCGATCTTGAAGTTCTTTCACGACCGTCGAGTCGGCCAGCGTGGTCGTGTCGCCCAGCGTTCGCCCTTCGGCAATGTCGCGCAGCAGGCGGCGCATGATCTTGCCCGAGCGCGTCTTGGGCAACTCGGGCGTGAACGTAATGTACTTAGGCCGCGTAAACTTGCCGAGCTTCTCGGCGACGAAGTCGCGCAGCTCGTCGGCGAGTTCGGGCGAACCGGACGCGCTGCCGCGCAAGGTCACGAATGCATAGATCGCTTGACCGGTGATGTCGTCGAGTTTCCCGCAGACCGCGGCTTCGGCGACCTTGGGGTTTTCAACCAGCGCACTTTCTACTTCGGTGGTCGAGATGCGGTGGCCGCTAACGTTCATGACGTCGTCTATGCGGCCCATGAACCAGTAGTTTCCATCCTTGTCGCGACGGCAACCGTCGCCGGCGAGATACATCTTGGGAAACTTCGACCAGTAGGTTTCGTTGTAGCGCTCGTCGTCGCCCCAGATGCCGCGCAGCATACCGGGCCACGGTTTGGTCAAGACGATATAGCCGCCGCCGCCTAACGGAACCGATTCGCCGTCGTCGTTGACGATATCGGCGCTAATCCCCGGCAGCGGACGGGTCGCGCTGCCCGGCATCGTCGTGGTGACGCCTGGCAAGGGCGAGATCATGATGCCGCCGGTTTCTGTCTGCCACCAGGTGTCGACGACGGGACAGCGGTTGCCACCGATGTGTTCGCGATACCACATCCAGGCTTCCGGATTGATCGGTTCGCCGACCGAGCCCAGCACGCGCAGCGATGACATGTCGTGTTTTTCAGGATACTCGACACCCCATTTCATGAACGTACGAATCGCCGTCGGCGCGGTATAGAGAATCGATACCTTGTAGCGCTGCACGATCGACCACAGACGGTCCTTGTCCGGGAAGTCGGGCGTGCCTTCGTAGATGACGCTGGTCGCGCCGTTGGCCAACGGACCGTACACGATATACGAGTGACCCGTCACCCAGCCGATATCGGCCGCGCACCAATAGACGTCGAAATCTTCTTTGAGATCGAAGACCAACTTGTGGGTCGCCGTGACGTGCGTTAAATAGCCGCCGGTCGTGTGCTTGATCCCTTTTGGTTTGGCCGTCGTGCCGCTGGTATACAACAGGAAGAGCAAGTCTTCGGCGTTCATCGCCTTGGCTTGGCAGGTGGTCGATTGACCCGCGATCACGTCGGACCACCAATAATCGCGTCCGGCTTTCATGTCGATCGGGTCGCCGACGCGTTTGGCGACGATGCAATGCTGTAGCGACGGCGTCTGGGCCATCGCGACGTCGCAGTTCGCCTTGAGCGGAACCTTGTTGCCGCGGCGCCAGCCCGCGTCGGCGGTGATCAGCGCGACGCACTGCGAGTCGTTGACGCGGTCGACGATCGAGTCGGGCGAGAAGCCGCCGAAAATTACCGAGTGTGCGGCGCCGATGCGCGCGCATGCCAGCATCGCGATCGGAAGTTCGAGGATCATCGGCATGTAGATGGCGACGCGGTCGCCTTTCTTGATGCCCAGCTTGCGCAAGCCGTTGGCAAAGCGGCAGACCTCATCGAGCAGTTGGGCGTAGGTGATCGTGCGACGATCGCCGGGTTCGCCTTCGTAATAGTAAGCGATCTTGTTGCCGCGACCCGCGCGCACGTGACGGTCCAAGCAGTTGACCGAGACGTTGAGTTCGCCGTCGCCAAACCATCGAGCAAACGGTTGGTTCCACTCCAACACGGTCGTGAACGGCTTGCTCCACTCGAGCTTACGCGCCCACGACGCCCAAAACGCCTGATAGTCGCGATCGGCTTCGTCGTAGATGTTCGGCTGCGCGTTGGCTTGGGCCGCGAACTCCGGCGACGGCGGAAACTTGCGGCTCTCTTCGTAGAGCGCCTCGATGGCTTGCGTGCTCATGGACGCGACTTACAGGGAAACTGAGGCGGCGCCTGCTTCGAACGCCCCGATGGCGTCGACGAAGGTCTCGCCGTAGCGCTCCAACTTCATGTCGCCGACGCCGCCCACGGCGCGGAAAGCGACCGGAGTCAGCGGCTTGGCGGCGCTCATCTCGCGCAGCGTCGCGTCGGAAAAGACGACGTAGGGCGGAACGCCTTGCTCGTCGGCCAACCGTTTGCGCAGGCGGCGCAGATGCTCGAACAGATCGTCGGCTTGCGGCGACGACGCGCCGATCGCACCTTTCTTGCGGCGCTTGCCCTTCGAACTCACCATGCGCGATTTGGAGAACTGCACCTCGCGCTGCTCCTTGAGCGCGGCTAAGCCTTCGCCCGTGAGCAGCAGGGTGCGATGGGTAGGTTCGCGTTCGAGGTATCCCAAACGCAACAACTCGGAGAGCAGCGCGTTCCACTCGTCCTTGGTGTGCTCGTCACCGACGCCGAACGTCGAGATGCGGTCGTGGCCCCACTGCGCGACCTTCTCGGTCGTCTTGCCCATCAACACGTCGATTACGTGATTGGCGCCGGTGGCAAATCCGCTATGCGCGCGAATACGATAGATGCACGACAGCAATTTTGCCGCGCCGACCGTGCCGTCGATACGTTCGGTCGGCTCCAGGCAGTTGTCGCAGTTGCCGCACTCGTCGGCCACGTCGGGTTCGCCGAAGTAGCGTAAGATGAAAGCGCGGCGACAGCGGGCGGTCGCGGCATAGTCGAGCATTTCGCGCA
The DNA here is from genome assembly GCA_035544315.1 of Verrucomicrobiia bacterium. GTDB lineage: Bacteria > Vulcanimicrobiota > Vulcanimicrobiia > Vulcanimicrobiales > Vulcanimicrobiaceae > JALYSX01. The sequence continues at coordinate 1,117 of DATKGB010000065.1, read as the reverse complement.
ATAGGCGGTCGGCGCGGGCGCGTTCGGCGTCGTTGGCAATTTGGCGGATGAAGAAGCGTTGCTTGGCGGCGTCGCCTCCATTAAAGAACAGCACGCAGTCGCTGTCCAGGCCGTCGCGTCCGGCGCGACCGGTTTCTTGGTAGTAGCTCTCGACGTTCTTAGGCACGTCGTAGTGGACGACGTAGCGCACGTTAGGCTTGTCGATGCCCATACCGAAGGCGATCGTCGCGCAGATCGCGCGCACTTCGTCGCGAATGAAGAGCTCCTGATTGCGGGAGCGCGTATTGGGCGATAGGCCCGCGTGGTACGGCAGTGCGCTGATACCGTTAGCCGAGAGCCGAGTCGCCAAGTCCTCGGCGCTCTGGCGGCTGGCGACGTACACGATGCCGCTGTCGCGAGCCCGCGCACTAGCCAGGGCCAGGAGTTGCTTGAACGGATCGGTTTTCTCGAACACGCGATACTGCAGGTTTGGACGATTGAAGCTCCCGACGAATCGTCGCGGATGACGCAACTGCAAAAAACGTTCGATATCTTCGCGGACGTGGTCGGTAGCCGTCGCCGTCACGGCGATGACGGGAAGGTCGGGATAACGCTCGCGCAGGATCGAAATTTGTCGGTACTCCGGGCGAAAGTCGTGGCCCCATTCGCTCACGCAGTGCGCTTCATCGATCGCGATGCGATGCACGTTCCAGCGGGCCAAACGCGACAGGAAGGCGGGAAGTACCAGACGTTCGGGCGCGACGTAGAGCAGGTCGTACTCGCAGCGATCCAACGCCTCCAAACGCCGCTCGTTGGTCCGAGCGTCGATCGAACTGTTGAGGAACGTTGCCGGCACGCCGTTAGCCGCGAGAGCGTCGACCTGATCTTTCATCAGGGCGATCAGCGGCGATACCACCAGGGTGAGCCCGGGGCGGACGATCGCCGGCAACTGATAGCACAGCGACTTGCCACCGCCGGTCGGCAGTAACGCCAGGATGTCGTCCCCGGCCAGCGACGCCTCGACGATCTCGCGCTGCAACGGCCGGAACGAGTCATAGCCGAAATGATGCTTAAGCGCGTCATCCAGGGTCATCGAATGCATCAGTGCCCCGTTAAGGTCCCCGTCACCCTTCCCCCC
>DATKGB010000064.1:0-6170 GCA_035544315.1 Verrucomicrobiia bacterium | reverse complement strand
GGGGAATGCTGGCCGAAACCGACGTAATCCTGGGGACGATCGGCCGCTTTAACATCAAGGGTCTGCTCAAGACCGCGCCCCTGGCCTTGCGGATGCTTTACAAAGGCAAGGCGCCGCCGCCGTTCCTCAAGCCGATCCCCAAAGTCGACGAAGTTCGGACAATTTTCGAATCGCTGGAGGTGCCCGTCTAGTGTCCACCACGCTGTTGCCCGAAGAGCGCCCTCTGGATTCTCACGCGCGCACCCGGTCGTCGCAAACCAAACGCTACGGCTTCTTTCCCGGTTGCGTTGCCAAAGAGTCATGCAAAGAACTTTTCAATTCGACGATGCTGCTGGCCGACAAGTTGGGCATCGAACTGATCGAGCTGACCGCGGCGTCGTGCTGCGGCGCGTCGGTCGTCAACGACGTCAACGGCGACGTCGCACGCGTCCTCAACGCTCGCACCTACGCCCAGGCCGAGGTATTGGGCTTGGACGACGTCATCACGATCTGTTCGACCTGCACCGGTCACATGCGTGCGGCCAATAAAGAATTGCGCGAGAGCGAAGAGCGTATGAGCCAAGCCAATTCGATCTTGGGCAAGTTCGGCGCGAAGTACAACGGCAACGTGACCGTGCGACACCTGCTATGGCTGCTCATCGACGATATCGGTTTGGACAAACTTAAGTCGATGGTCGTACGCCCGCTCAACGGCCTCAAGGTCGCGCCGTTTTACGGCTGTCACATCATTCGCCCGGAGTCCGTCAACGGCTGGGAATCGGCTCGCCAGCCGCACTCGCTTGAAGACGTGATCGAAGCGATCGGCGGCGTTGCGGTCGATTATGCCGGGAAAACGCGCTGCTGCGGCTTCCACATCCAGCTCGAAAAAGAGAACGTCGCCGCCAATATGGTCGGTCAGAACATGCGGATGGCCCAAGATCACGGCGCCGAAGCCGTCATCACGCCCTGCCCGCTCTGTCACCTCGCGCTGGACGGCTATCAGCAAGATAGCGCCGCGCGCTGGGGGCGCACCGACCTTCCGACGTTCCACCTACCGCAGTTGGTCGCGTTCGCCTTGGGCGTGCCGCCCGAGAAGCTCGGCCTCAACAAGCACTTGATCGACCCGCGCAACGTGTTGGTCGCCCGCGAACTCATTTCCTAACGGGATTAGTTTTTCAGGATTATCGTTGGAGGTTGACTTCCAACGCGAGGCGCATAAGATAGGTGAAAGCGGTTAGCCGGGAGGTCTCCGCGTCACTCGTTTTCTCGGAGGGATTATTGTGTCGAGACCTTTGGCATTTATTCCAGCCATCGCGTTCCTTTTTGCCTGTGCCATACCGCTGTCATCCATCGCTCAATCGACGGCCTCGGCAACCGGGACTATCGGGGACGATTCGGGGGCGCCGATCTCCAGCGCGACGGTTACCCTGCGCGGCCCAACCACGCAAACGACGACGACCGACGCGCTTGGCACGTTTTCGCTTACGGGCGTTGCGCCGGGCATCTACGTCTTCTCGGTCTCGAAAGCCGGGTTCGCGACGGCCGTTCAAAACGATGTCGCGCTGCTCGCGGGACAGACCACCACGCTCGCGGTTCGCATGCAAGCCGCAACGTTCTCCTCGCTGCAGACCATCGCGACGGTCCACACCAACGGACGCGGCGCGATCAACACGTCGGCCGCTGCGGTGAACGTCGTCACGACCCAAACCTTCATCGATCAGGCTCAACCGCAAGTGACGCGAGTTCTCAGCCAGATTCCCGGTTTGCAGATATCGTTTCCCTCAAACTCTGCCAACGCCGCTGCCCCCGGCTCAATCACGATCCCGAATATTCGCGATGCTACATCCTACGAAACCGCGTCGCTGATCGACGGGCACCCGATCTCGGACGGACAGTATGGCGACAACGTCACGACCTTCTTAAACAGTTTCATGTTCGGTTCGGTCGAAGTCGTCAAAGGCCCCGGCGCTGACTCCCCCGAGGTCAACAACGCGATTGGGGGCACGACGAATTTCCGGACCAAAGACCCGACGCTTAAGCCCTTTGCCGAAATGATCGCCGGCGCCAACAATCACGGTGGAACGTACACAAATTTCGACCTTTCCAATACCGTCGGCCGCCTGGGGTTCGTCCTGGACTTTGCGACCAATAACAATCCATCGGCCCTCAACGGCAAAAGCGTTTACTACGACCCGTCGGGCGGCTTTGACAACGGCAACACGCTTGCGGGCAACGCAACGCAAACGCAAGTCGGAAATACTGCCAGCTCGATCACGACGGTCTTTCCACTGCTAGCTTGTTGTTATGGGCTCTTCGGCAATCTCGACCAGACCGCCGAGCTCCTAAAGCTGCGCTACAAACTGTCTCCGGCCACTACCGCGACGGTCAGTTACCTGGGCGGCCAGACCGCGAGCGACCAAAACGGCAATACCTCGGCCTTTGTCAACGGTCAGTTCGCCCCAGGAGCGGGTTACAGCGGCTCTTTGCCGGCCGGGCCGCTTCAGGTCTCCAACGTTTTCGCGGGAGCGTTCAGCGGCGAATTCAACAACGAACCGATTTTTCAAGCGGAACTTTCTACCACCGCCGGAAAGGACTCGCTGCTCGCGCGCTATTATCGCGCATCTATAACGCGTTATCAGTTTCAGGGCAATGGCGCCACCACCCTAGACTACAACAATGTAGCGGTGTACGGTCTTTCCACGCCCAGCGGGCCGCCCGGACAGACGTACAACGGTACGACAGAGAACGTGGGATACAACGACTTTTACCAGGAACCGGAAGTCGATAAACTCGCCGGCGGCTCGTTTGAGTATCAGCATCCCTTCGGAAACAACGACTTACTGACGTTTTCGATCGATCGGACGGCCTCGCAGAGCATCGATTATTTGATCTTTCCCGGACCTTTCTACTCCTTTAGTCTGCCGCCGGGCACATCCCAGCTCCTGACGACTGCGCTGCTCCGAGGCCACTTTTACCTCGGTACGAAATTCGACCTAACCTTAAGCAACTATTTCAATACCTATAGCAGCACCTTTGCTGTCGGATGCCCGTCGGGCGGGTGCAACACCCAGGCAGCCGCACAGTATGGAAACGGCGTCGTTTTCGGCACGACTAAAAACTCCCACGACGACCCACGCCTCGGATTGGTATTTCGCCCCAACGGCGCCTCGTCGATCCGCCTATCGATGGGCAGCTCGATCGCTCCGCCGTATTTAGGACTACTCAATCAGATCGCTTCGTCGCCAAATTACGACTCGACAAATCACGTCGCAATCGAACAGGTAAGCAATTCCAACCTCAAACCGGAGACTGGCTTTGGTTACGATCTCGGTGCTGACATGCGCCTTAAAGATACCGCCACAACGATTTCGGGCGACGTGTATCTCACAAACCTCTACAACCGCTTCTTTGCCCAAACCATCAACACGGGCTTGGTCTGCGGATCGGCCAACCCATGCCAGACGAGCGGGCCGCCCATTCCCGCTAACACACCGATTCTCAACCAGACCAACAGTAACATCAGCAACGCGCGCTTCGAAGGGATCGAACTATCGCTTCGCCATTCGCCGGCAGTCGGCTTCGGTTATCTTATCGACGGCTCGGTCCAAAAGGGGTACTACTACGATCTGCCACCCTTCTTCTATTGCGCGACCCCAGTTGTCGGCTGTACGCCCAACCAAAACCTCAACATTATCGCCGGCCAAAACACCAACGGTGTCCCGGTTGGCTTCTACAATGTGTCTTATAACGGCAATATGCGCATTCCGTATTCGCAAGGCAACGCCGAGCTTTCCTATTCGTTTGAAAACGGCGCCTTTGCGTCGTTCGGCGAGACGTTCTACGGAAAAAACAACTCGCTCAATGAGCCCCCTTTCGCAATCGGTTACGCGACGCTGCGTTATCCAATTAACCGTACGCTGGCGTTGCAAGTCTCGGGCGACAACATCTTCAATGCCTATCCGGGAATTCTCCCGATTACTGGCGGTGGCGTCCCGATCGATCTCTACGGCGGCCAAACCGCCGCCACGACCGGCAACGTTCTCGGCCCGTCAACCTGGACGCTCGTTCTCTCGACCAAACTCCCCTAGCCGCTATCGCAGACGGAATCGCCTCTAAGAAAGAACGGCGTCTCGGTCCAACCGAGACGCCGTTCTTATTTTTCCGCCGGCGCTAAGCGCCGTTTTTCTCATTTAGGTCCCGTTCGGTTGATTGTCGTTCCTCGAGCAGTTGGGCGCGATCGACCAGAAAAAGCTGCGGCCTTTCTCGCGCCGGGGTGGGACTCGGCGAAACGTCGTCGGCTTTCATCATGTTGTCGATCAGGTTCTGAATGCCCGTCAGGATAAAGTGACGGTTGTAGTAGCGATCCCCAACGGTCGGATCGAGTTTGTCGTCAGCCGCAGCCATCTGATCGTAAAGCGCTTTCCATTTGGGCCCGGCGTCGCCGGTATCCATGCACGCCAGCTCCAGACCGCCTCGGAAAGCCTTGCTGCCTGCGGGTGTTGTCCCGTCGAAATTCTCAAGCATCCAGAGCGTCGCCTCGTGCGGCTTGCCATTGGGAACCAGCCCGACGTAGTGGATTATCGGATCGTAGCTGGGCATCTGCGCGGAGGTCTTCGCGACGACATCCAAGTCAATATCCGGCGAGGTGTCGATATCTTGGGTCGCCTTGAGCAATTGAGCGATTTCCGGCCCGGTAAATGTCATATCCCCGCCGGCAATCGCCGCCCCTGAAAATAGGAGCGTTGCCGCCGCTGCGGTCAGCGTTCCGGAGAACGCCAGTGCGAAAAAGAGCGCAGAGATGCGCGTACGAATCATTGTTATTCTTTGTTAGGTTGCGTTGGGTTGGTTGTCGTTGCGCGAGCAATTCGGCGCGATCGACCAGAAGAAATCGCCGGCCGGATTCGCGCAGATGTAAAAGTAGCTGTTTCGGTCGCCCGGTGCGTTGTAGTTGTGTTGGGCTCCGCCATACCAGAAGACGGTTTCCTTGTTGTAGAATCTGCCGTTCGGCGAGGTCACTTCGAGCTTGAAACGGTACGGTCCGTCCTTTTCGATCGAATTGCGTTTGCGTTCGTAATACGAGCCGCCGCCGACCATCCGTGCCTCGGTACTTCTCCAGCCGAACGCACCGACGTCGACGTAGAACGTGACCCACACGGGCGTATTGGTCCTATTGATCACCTTGAAGTATTCGTCGTTTGATGCAGCTGACGTGGCGGCCAGCGTTCCCAGGAATGCCAATGAAAGAACCAACGCGGCGATTCGTTTGCGAATCATCTCTGTATCTCCCTAAATTCCAGCAGTATTTTCATGGGTCGACGATGGTGAACTGATCATAGCGCGTTCCCTCGGAGGGACCTTCCAAGCGAACCTTCCGCGGCTCAACTTATGCTGGTCCCGGCCAAAAGCGCCGGTATCTGCGTAGAGCGTGATCCAGGCTCCGATCGGGATGGTATTCACGACCTTGATCTCTTCGGCTTTCGCCGTTGCGCCGCTGCTGAAATGCGGGTGCGAATCACCGAGTACAATCTTTCATGCGAGACCAGTAGTAATCGCCGCTCTTGTCGGCGCAGATGTAAAAGAGCAACGAAAAATGGTCGGGTTGAACGTTCTGGTAGTAGATCGACTGGTCATAGAAGTGGCCGTTGGGTGCGCCGACCTCCAACCGTAGACGCCGCTCGCCTTCGGAATCGCTCGAATTGATGTAGTGAAACGGGAAGGCCTTCTTGGACATCGCGGCTTTAACGATATTGCCGTTTTTGTAGAGCGTGACCCAGACGGGCGTGTCGGTAGTATTCATCGCGGAGCTTCCATAGGCCGCAGTCGCCAGCGCCGCCGCCACCATCGCGCCACACAGCCCCAAGCAGAGAATCAGCGCAGTCATCCGGGTACGAGTCATTTCTCCTCCTCAACGTCGGCAAGGGCGAACCAGCCGCTCTTGGAACCCAACGTTCCCTCGCTTGGGCGAGTTCCCTAGGATGGCGGTCTTGGCTAAGCGCGCCTAGAATTGTCAAAGCCGTTCTCGGCTTCGCGGCGGAGAACGGCTTTGATCTTGTTGCGGTCGTAGAGTTTCTGGTCTTGGTGGGCACCGGCGGGACGCAGGTTGCTCGCCGGTCCCAGGCGCGGCACGAGCACGAGCTCGGCTCGACGCCGCTTCGGACGTTTAGGCATGATGACACCTCCCAGTCCCTCCC
>DATKGB010000063.1:0-3205 GCA_035544315.1 Verrucomicrobiia bacterium | reverse complement strand
GATAAACGCGCTCACCGGGGCGACGATCGCCGTCGCCAAGTCGCGGCAGCGCTTTGCGGCCGCGCGGTCGATCCGCAGTTCCATAGGTTCCTATCCTACGCGGTCGCGCATGTAGTCCGCGAGGCCTTGCTGCCAGGTCGGCATCTCGATGCCCAAGTTCGCCAGTTTTCGCGAGGCCAACGCCGAGAAACGCGGGCGTCGCGCCGGCATTTTCCAATCGTCCGCCGAGATCGCTTCGACCGGCGCGTCGACGCCGGCCAAGCGCAGCGCGCGGACCGCAAAGTCATACCACGAAACGGGCTCTTGACTAGCGGCGTGATACAGACCGTAGCGATCGGTGTCGATCAACGCGCGCAGCGCTTTGGCCAAATCCGCCGCGTACGTTGGCGACGCGACCACGTCGCTGACGATGCGTACCGCCTCTCCGGCTTGCGCTTGGCTGACGATACGCTCGACGAACGTGTATCTCTTGGACGAACTGAGGCGCGTGGAATAGAGGCCGCACGTCCGCACGACGAACGCACGCATCTGCAAGCGCTCTACCAACAGCTCCCCGGCGAGTTTGGAGACGCCGTAGGCCGAGATCGGCCGCGGAACGTCGTCTTCAACGTACGCGCGATCGGTGTTGCCATCGAAGACATAGTCGGTTCCGATCGTCAGCAACGCGACGTCGCGATCGCGACAGGCGCGCGCTAACGCATCGACCGCCTGAGCGTTGACGGCGAAGGCCCGTCCGGGCTCGGACTCGCACCGATCGACGTTATGAAACGCCGCGCAGTTGACGACGAGGGCGGGAGTCTCGGCATCGAGCGCGCGGTGCAGCGCTCCGGTATCTTCGAGGTTCAACTCGCCGCTGCCAGGCGCCGCGATTGCGCAATCGCCCCACGTTCGGAGGATCTCCGAACCCAATTGACCCGATCCGCCGATCAGCAAGACGCGCATGCGAACCTGTTGCGCCATAGGTCGCGTTCAATCCCGCACCTAAACAAGCCTACGACATCGTCGTCGACGCCCCTACCCCTTCCGCGCCACGGCGCCGGTGTAACTTATTTCTCCCGCGGCGGTAGGAAGGCACGAAGGAACCGAATCGAGAGGGGATGACGACCGGGGAATCGACCGACGAGGCTCTGGTACGGCAGATTCAAGATGGCGAACGCGAGCTGTTCTCGGTCCTGGTGGACCGACACAAACGCAGCATCGCCAACTTCATCGCAGCAGCCGTTCGCAGCCCGTCGGACGTAGCGGATCTCTCGCAGGAAACGTTTCTGCGAGCGTACGCGCATCTCGGCACGTTCGATCCGCAGCTCGGGAAGTTCTCGACCTGGATCTTCCAAATCGCCCGCAACGTGGTCCGCACGTATCTGGGCAAATCGCAAAGACGGCCGCTGGCCCAAGAACTGCCCGAAGATCAGACGCTCGAGAACGCGCTCCCCGATCTCTCCACCGAATCGGATCCGGCAGGCGGGGTCCTGCGCGAAGAGACCGAGCGCGAGCTGCGTGCGGCCTTGGGCGAACTCCCCGAACGAACGAGGGCGGTACTGGCATTGCGTTACTTCGACAACTTGGAATATCAGGCGATCGCGTCGGCGATGGGGTTGTCGCTGGGCAACGTGAAGACGCTTATCCATCGCGGAAAGATCGCGCTTGCGCAAAAGATGCGCGACCGCGAGGCCCGCGTTATCGAAACGGCCGCGGCCAGTGGAGGTGTGCGTGCGCTGCTCCTGGTGTGAACGCTCGCTCGATCGCTATGTCGAAGCAACCCTCGCCCCGCGAGCGATGGCCGACGTCGCAAAGCATCTCGCCGGCTGCCCGAGCTGCACCGCATTGCTGGTCGAACTGCGCGTCGTCGACGCATTGCTCGAAACCACCAAGCCGCTCGAACTGCCGATCAACTTTACGTTCGCCGTAATGGCCGACGTGCGCACGCTCGCGCAACCGCGCGTCGCGCGATTTGCGTGGTGGGTCGTTACCGTCACATATCTGGCGCTGGCGTGGCTGGTCGGACTGGGCGTCGCGCTGGATACCAACGACGTATCCCGTGCGGCGTTGGCGCAAACGTTCGCGCCGATCGCCGCCAATTGGCACGCCGTTCTCAATGCGGTCGGCGGGACTTCGCACGCACTAGGAAGCGGCGCCCCGATCGCAACGGGCGCCGGAATCGTCGTCTTGTTCGCCGACGCGCTGGCGTTGGGCGCGGTGTTCTATTTCTATCGCACGCTGCGGCCGCGCCTTGCGGCGCAACTGGCCAGAGTAACGGAGACGTCATAAAGATGCGCATCGCGATTCCGCTCGGGCTTCTCGTCTGCATCGTCGCATTGGCGTCTTTTACGGTGCCGGCGCGAGCGAGTACGCTGATCGTCGATCACGGCGGCGTTTACTTCGGCGACGTCGTCGTCGAACGCGATCAAGTCGTCCACGGAGACCTCACCGTCTTGGGCGGCAACGCAACCGTCGAAGGCGAGATCGACGGCGACCTCAACGTCGTAGGCGGCAGCGTCGATCAGCGACCGGGCTCGACGATCACCGGGGAAGTCACCGATGTCGGCGGCGACGGCGCGCCGACAATCGCGCCGTGGCTGCCCTCAATGCATGGCTGGCGCATCACCTTGGGCATCTTTGCCGACATCGTCGTGCTGCTGGTGTTTTTGATCTTCCCGGCGCGCGTTCGGATCGCGCTGGATCGCTTGGAGCGCCACCCCGGCCTCTGCGGGGCGGTCGGATTGGGCGGCTTCGTCGCGGTGATTCCGCTGGCAATCGTGCTGGCAATGACCGTCGTGCTCATCCCGCTGGTTCCCGCCGAACTGGTCGCGCTGGTCGCCGGCATCTTTATCGGGAAGGCGGCACTCTCGCTGCTGGTCGGTCGTCGACTCTGCGAAATGCTCCAACCCAATGCCACGCCCTCTGCGGCAGCCGCCCTGCTCGTGGGGTTGGTTCTGGTCACCGCCGCCGAGTTGGTGCCGATCGTCGGAGGCCTGGTGACCGGGCTGGTCTGGATGGTCGGTCTGGGCGCGGCGATTTTGGCCTTCGTCAACGAGCGCGGCTTCGGGCCGCCGGCCGCCGCAGAGGCCAGTCGCGCTCCCATCGCGGGACCCCCGATGACCATCGGCTAACTACCTGGGCGATGTCCACCCTTTCCCGGGCCGCCAAGTTTGCCGAACGCACCTCGCGATTGCGTGCCTCGACCATCCGCGAGATGCTCAAGGTC